>LXRJ01000279.1 GCA_001684025.1 Candidatus Glomeribacter gigasporarum
ACTTTCACCCCATGTGTTCCATGCCTGTACCGGCATGCATTCGTACCAATCCAAGATATTGGCGACCAGCGCTATTCTTGAAAGAGGACGCATTTGAGCGAGCGCTCAATGCGTATCGATTGGAATCATGCGTAATCGGGTCAACATCTCGCGCCAGTTGTCTGCGCTCATGCGTTCTTGAAGAGATCGGGTATGATCGTCAGTGTCTTGATCAGAAAGTCCGTAACGCAGTGCAGCAAGATTTCCATCTCTTCGATAGTCGGCCATCCCTGCTCGACAAAAAACCCATCAATATCCAACGTGATGAGCATTTTTTGGACGGCTTTTTGATCTGCGTAATAGTGCTTGTACGTGTTCAACAGATGGAGTAAATTGCAGTGCAGCGTGATGTCTTGACTTTGGGTCAAGATGACAATCACCTGATCGAGATATCGACTGAAGACCGGCGCCTTGACGGTCTCTTTAAATCGGATGAGTCCTGTAGAGGTAATGGAGAGGCGCTGCTTTTTGATGCGTTGTTGGGTTTTTTGAACTTCTTCGTTAAATTTGCGAAGGTTTTCCGGTTCTTTTTCGCGCCACCAGCAGAATAAATCGGTTTTCTCTTCCCATTGTCGTTGATTGAAGCAAGTTTCAACCGTGAGACCTTTAAAATCTTTTATTGAGATTCCTATATATTCTGAAAATTCCAGATTACAGTAGAGATATCGCCCCGTTTGTGCATCCGCCAAATGAGCTTGATAAGGACATTCGTCAATTAAGTCAGCCAAAGCATTATTGATATGGTAGAGCTGCTCATTGAACCTAAGCAGACCATCAATTTCAGTATTCATTGGAACGCTCCCGGTGGATGATGAGCGGCAAGTGTTGAGGTCAGCTCGAACACTGGCGCTCGCACCTATCGGGCCAGGCGTCAGGCAGCTTTTTACAATCGTCAGCGACTTGCTAGTACGGCAAGTCCCATTCCATCAGAGCGCATCGCTAAACGATTGATCGGGGTGAATTCCGCTGACTAATCAGAGGCGGTTCATCATCGAGCGCTGAAAAACGGTTGCGTTGAACGAAACACATGAACAACGCATGGTTTTGATGAGCGACAGCGAAGGTTGAAATCCAGGATTCAGATTTGTAGCAGAATTCACCCAGCCATGATTCACCTACCCTACAGACGAGTTATGGTCAGGCCGCATATGGTGCGTTTGTCTGGCGACAATTAAAACTGCCGGTAGCGACAATTAAAATTGCCGCCGTTAAAACTGGCCCGCTATGCTGCTACAGGGGCTGAGGTGTTCGCC
>LXRJ01000316.1 GCA_001684025.1 Candidatus Glomeribacter gigasporarum
CTAATTATTTCGAATATATTYKAAWTAWTTMGAATANTAWWTRWWMTAATTANWWTMKWAAATATTCTAATTATTTCGAATATATTCGAAATAATTAGAAATAATTTATATAAATACAAAATATTTAAAAATATACTCATTGTCTAATTTTATCATAAATTTTAGCTTTTAAGACAATTTAGAACTATGCGGAGTGCTTTAACAACTAAGATTAAGGATGCTATGTTCTCTGTATTTGGAATAAGCCAATTAGACTCGATCAATACACATTCTTCTCCTGCGGACRTCACGGCATGGAAAGCTTCTGATAAGACCAAAAATTGTTATAAGAAGCTTTTCGCAAAAATAGATCCAAGCAATGCCGAATCTCCTACGTATATGGAAAAAATTCTTGAAAAACTTTGGCCTGGAGCTGAAACAACCACAATTAAGTTAGCATATGCGATCACTGTTTGCGAAATTATGCTAAGCCCACATTATGATAAAATTACACTATCTGAGCAGTTGGGTAAAAATAGACTTAATAAAAATCTAGTAAGTAAAATTTAAATAATAAATTATAATTTTAAGTGCATTAAATAAAATATAAAAATTTTATAATATATAAAATATTTAAAATAATTCGAATTAATTCTAATAAATTACGATAATTCTAAACTACTCTAACTTTAATCTAACCCTTTACACTAAATAGAAAAAAATGGAACAAAATCAGCCATTTGTCCCACCAACTAATGAAGAATTTACAAGCTCAGAAGAGGACATCGATCAAGTAAGTATTATTTTAAGTATTTTAAAATTTAAGTTTTTATTATCTTATGTTAATCTTTAATAGCCAAGTGGAAGAGGAAGTAAGCGAAGAACTGCGCAACCATCTGATCGGAGGGTAAATAAAATAAATTATTATAATAAATTATTATAAAAATTATCTTAACAAAATTTTAATTATTTTAGAGAGATAAAAGACCAAGACGTGATCAAGTGTCATCTAGTCCAAGATATCAACCAGATACTCCAGATTCTCGTCGTGCTTCAGGTCTTTTTGCAGAACCACATGCTGGGGGATCTG
>LXRJ01000356.1 GCA_001684025.1 Candidatus Glomeribacter gigasporarum
CGCAAGCGAATAGAACCGTCCGGCCCACGACACGGGCTTTTTCCCCAAGCATCGATTCGTGTGTTTGGGTGAGCGCAGGGGCAAGAAAGAGGCCGCTTAACTCTAGGGAACGCAAATGTTTCCGCGCCTCTGCGCTCACCCAAGCACATCAACGATGACGGAGTAACAAATGAAACAGATGAATCAGTGGAGAGACGTTTCGGCTTCGCTACCGCCGATGGAAACGCCCGTATTGGCCATAGCGGGAGGATATCCGAATAACTGGCTTTGCGCTGCGCTGCGGAGAAAGGAAATGGTTCAGGGTGAAGAAGGCTGGCGGTGGGCAGTCAGTAATGGCGAGCTCAATAACCCAAGCGATTTCGATGATGAAGGTCACTGCGACATCACCCACTGGATGCCTTTGCCGAAACTGCCAAAACGGAGCAAAGCGTGAGCAAGAAACATGAACCACTCGGAATTGAGCTACGTGCATTGATCGTTCTGTGCGTTTTGAGCATTCAAATTGGGTTGGCAATCAGAGCGGGACTCGCGCTTATCGACCTGCTGATACTCGACACGACGCTCATTCCGCTGATGTTTCTGCGTCGGAAAGCTTGTTGCAAAGAGGGGGATGTAGAGGATGAGGGAGGTGCGGCGTGAATCAGGTTGGCAAATGCAGGAACTTGGAAATTGAGGGGCCCAAGGTAAAGAAAGCCGCGCTGATAAGACCAAGCCGGACAGTCAATTGCAGTCCAAGCTTATCTAGTTTGGACTCCATGTCCTTGCGCAGATCGCCGATTTCGCGGCGCAAATCTTTGCCGAGCAAAGCGAGATCATCTTTGGTGGCGAGCCGGTCATTAACAAGCCGCGCTTGT
>LXRJ01000403.1 GCA_001684025.1 Candidatus Glomeribacter gigasporarum
TTTTTCTAGTTCGTCAACAAATTTAAGCGTATCGAATGCGGCGAGTGCCATAACTCAGTTCTCCTTATCCCGAATTCTATCACGGCAGCTATTGACTTCCTTCGATGAGGCGGCTTATATTGTGCTTAATGCTGAAACATCAGCAGGCGGGTTTAGCGACTCGTTGGAACAAGGCGCAGAAAAGCCGCGCCAATTAAATCATTGGAAGTGGCTTTTTTTGTGTCAAACGTCTGGCATTGCTTCTATGGCAGGCCGGATGGGGCAGCCGAAAGGCTGGCCGGTTCCTTGTTTCCGGTTCGCTAACCCTGTTCGGTCTGCCACCTCTTTTAGCGAAGGGGCGGCGGGTAATAAACCGCAAACAAGGAGTTCTGCCATGACATCTCCCGCCTCAGGTACGCCCGTACCGTCTGTTGTGCATCTCCCGCACAACGTTGAATTACCCATCATTTTTTATCAAGGTCAGCCCGTCATTACTTTAGCAATGATGGATCAGGCGCATCAGCGTCCAGAGGGTACTGCGCGCCGCAATTTCAATACAAATCAAGACAAACTCATCAACTGCGAGGATTACTTTCATCTCTCACAGGAAGAAATGAAGTCAATGTACGAATTTCGTACATTGGCAAAACCCAAGGGCCTCATCTGTTGATATGCATCGAAAAATGAGCCACTAAAAGGGAAATGTGCATGTAAAAGTGACCCACGTG
>LXRJ01000454.1 GCA_001684025.1 Candidatus Glomeribacter gigasporarum
TCAACGGGGCGTTGTTGCAGCAGCGTATGCACCCGGACGTTGGCCACCTCGGCCAGCCAGCGGCTCACTTCTCGATTTGCCGTCTCGGTATCGACCTGTAAACCCGATCCCTTCAGTTGACTGGCTAACGGGTTGTAAAAACTTTCGCGCAGATAGCGATTGAAGCGCTCGACCTTGCCTTTGGTCTGGGCCCGATAGGGCCGGCAGAGTTTGGGGACAAAACCCAATTCATCCGCCAAGGCCAACAGACCAGGGGGAAAACGATGGTGTCCCGGACCGTAAGCATGGCGTTCAAGCACCACCGTCTTCGGATTGTCAAACAACACCTGTTGCGGCACGCCATCAAAAAATTGGCAAGCAGCCAGCAAACCCGTGCGCACTGAATCGAAGTCTGCACGGCTCACAAAACGAACAAAGCTTAAACGGCTATAACCGAGCGTGGCGACGAAGGCCAACAACGGCAATGGACGGCGGCGAAACACCACGAAGTCAACTTGCATTTGCTGACCGGGTTCGGTTTCAAAACGCACGACCGGGTCATTCTCAGGACGCCGCTGCGGCTTAAGCACAGCGTAAAACAGTTTCAGTAGCGACAAACTCCCTGTATAG
>LXRJ01000517.1 GCA_001684025.1 Candidatus Glomeribacter gigasporarum
CCACGACGATCTCGGCCTATGAAGCCAAAATTGCCGCATTGGAGCGCGAAGTCGGGCAACTCACGATGGCGCTTGAGCGGCTTAAAAAAACGCCACGGCGCCCGCTCGGCATCYACAGCGCTNCYTYATCCATCGTCAGCGGCCCCTTRGGCGCTCTATCTTGCCGATATTACGTTCATCCGTATCGAAACAGGATTCGTCTATTTGGCCGTGATTTTGGATGCCTGTAGCCGTAAGGGGATCGGATATGCCATTGGACGGCAGATCGACCCCAATTAACGCTGGCTGCCCTGAAAGCGGCTGTTGTTCAGCGTCGGCCTGTGCCAGGCAAGTGGTATTCATCAGAGCGATAGAGGCAGTCAAAGGCGCGCGCAGAGTACCAACGCGCCCTTGTCACCAGCGCCATTAAACTGACCCACTTTCATTGCTGAATTGGAGTGCCCCCTTGGACTGGACAACTTGGGCTATGAAAATTGACTCACTTGCCGAGCGCGTG
>LXRJ01000232.1 GCA_001684025.1 Candidatus Glomeribacter gigasporarum
TTTCACCCATGCGATGAAATAAGTTTTATAGCCAACCTCGATCACACAAAATTTCGGACACTACCACATGATGGCATTCGTCATCTCCTCATTGAACCTAGAAAGCCTATGCAAAATGCTTACATTGAAAGTTTTAACGGCAAGTTTCGGGACGAATGTTTGGAATGAGCACTGGTTCGAGAATTTGACTCAGGCTCAGCAGGTTATCACTGACTGGCGTCAGGACTATAACGATAGTCGACCACACAGCAGTTGTTGCCGGATGCCACCCACTGCTTTTGCTGCGTTACATCGGCAACAACTTGATCGCGCACAGAAACCTTGCTTCAAAAAAGGGCTTAACCTTGGAACCGGACTTCCTAACCAATCCATGGTACGGCTACAGGGGGCAGGTTAACACTTCCATTTTTGGTCTTGAGCCTTAGTCATAAACACAGTCATATGCCTATCGCTTATTTTAAGTGGGTAACTGTGTCCTGTATTTCAGGGGGCGTTCCAACTGGATTGAAGATTTTTGCAACGCTCTGCGTTTGCATTCTGCTCTCGATGACTAATCTAGAAGAAATGGTTCTTATAATGTTAAGTTTTTGCACCACGCTTACGGCCCAGGTGGCGGAATTGGTAGACGCACTAGTTTCAGGTACTAGCGGGTAACTCCGTGCCGGTTCGAGTCCGGCCCTGGGTACCAGCCTTACTCAGTAAGGCTTTAGGAATATTTAAGCGCTGAAAAATCTGCGTAGTTTGCTCCGCAATTCTAGCTCTGCTCCGCAATTAATGAATCCACTCGCTTCTGAAGTGACATAGACGAGAACCTCTTTAATAATGACGTCGCCTTTTTCCTTGACGACTTTGATTCGGTCGCGGTAACGGACTTCAACGCGTGTGACGACTCTGGCCTGCGCTTTTGCGAGTCAGGCGTTAGCCGAAGCGATTTTGGCCTGATAGGAAGCAAACGCCGCCTGAGCGCGCGCAAATTGTCCTTCATAGCGCATCTCCTGGAATTTCCAGACGGCCGTACCGACCAGCAACGCCCCTATGAGGCATGTAGCAACAGACAAACGTCCACCGCTTAAAAGACGGATCAATGCGCGCATCGCCTTACCACCAGAGAATGACTTTGGCGAGCGGCGAGCTAGCCAATACCAGCATGGCGCATCCACCGAGCAGGATAACCACGCCGATGCAAAATCGAAGCAAGGCGTGAGCACGGATTTAAAATGAATGCCTTCACGTGTCATGCGGAATTTTCCTTTGGTATACTTCACTGATGTTCCGCTCCTTTCCGATTCCGAGAGGTAGAAAAAAAAGCCCCGACTGTTTGCGCAGTGCGAGGCTTTTGCTTATTCAAAGCGGTTTTTTTTAAGGCAGCCATCCCTCGCATAACTGCCGCTCGATGCGGCGGCGTTGATCAAGCCGGCCTGAATTCGTTTTATGCGAGGGTTAGCTCTGTCTCGGCCATAAATCCAACGGGAAAGTTCCGCACAGGCGCGTGCGCCCTCGCCGGCGTTGATCCGCCGTAAGAGCGTCGAACGGGCGAATTGTTTTTCGCCAACGTTGTAGACGAAAGAGGCAAGCGCCGCGTGGCGGGATTCGGACAGGGGAACAGTGACATGCCGATCAACAGTGGCCAATGCCTCGGTTAAATCTTCCCGCAGGAGGTGTTCACAGGCTGGATGCGTCAACGTCTGTCCAAGCGCCACGCCGTGCGTATGGCCGTAGCAGATGGTCGGAATGCCAGGGCCATCCAGATAGATTAGCTGGTAGAGAGGTCAGTCACCTGACCTCCCCCCATTTAGAACCCGCCGTGCCCAATTAA
>LXRJ01000270.1 GCA_001684025.1 Candidatus Glomeribacter gigasporarum
ATAATCTGCCACTTCAACCAGATAATCCATCATTTTGACCAGACAATCCACCTCTTCAACCACCCCTTTGACCTAACCATCTATTACTTCGAACACCACTTTGATCTAACTAACTACCACCACTTTGACCCAACCAACTACACTTCGATCACCACTTAAACCCAACCATTTACTACTTTAACCACCCATTCAACCAACTATTCACTACTCCGATCCAGCCCGCAGTTATTATTTCTTCCCAAAGAACCACCTCTCCTCATTTACCTTATTTACCTCATTCACCACTGAGAACTAGAAGAAGCAGAAGCCAAAGTAGAAGAAATAAATAAGTAGAATCTCTTGCTAATTTTGATTTAACAGAAAGAAGTAGAAGACTGGAGAATGGTAAATTTTATTTACTGTAAAAAAACAAGTGTTTGAATATGCCAATTCCTAACTGATATTTATGTTTTATTTACTAATTTTTTCTTTTCTTTTTTACTTAAATGGTGGCCGAATATATACCAATATTATAATAATTTTTTTTTCTTATTTGAATAACAACTGAAATATACTGATTTATTATTATTTTTATTATTATTTTTTAWWAAAAAAWTRGYGSCCGAATTCATGCYGATTTGTAACTAATTTATTTATTATTATTTTTATTATATATATATATATTCTTTTTTCTTAAATGGTAGTCGAATTCATGCCRATTTATAACTGATATTTTATTATTATTATTATTATTACTATCTTTATTATTATTATTTTATTTTTTTAATATTAGAAAATCGATTACTGTGAGGTGAGATTGATGACCTACATAAGATCCAGAGAGACCAAGACTAAAAAATTATAAAACTAGAAGATACGGTTCAACTTCTTCGAAGCTCCTATTTCTCTCTCTCACCAAATAAATTGAGGCCTTGCAGGTTTTAAGCCACCAAATATCAGGACAGAGCAAATGGGTAGAAGAAAATGCAGCTGAAGGTTCGTCAGCTGTATAAAGAAGGCCTGTACAAGAAAGGCCTGCTCCTCTAAGCAATGAAGAAGTAGCAATTCAACTTGGTTTTAAAAATGATATGACTAGAAAAAAAGCACTTCGAGTATATATATATATTTCTTTATATTTTTTTTTAAATTTAAACCTAATATTATTAATAATTAATTATATTCRACATATATTTATATTTATTTTTTTTTAAATTAAAATTAATTTTTTATTAATAGAGTGAACTCTTTCTTATCCTCAATGAAAAAGGTGGTGATTTTGGCCTTAACTTTAAAGTGAAGTAGAATGAACAAAAAGATCGCTTAAGTCAAAATATGATCTATATGCTACTTGATCTTTTGGGCGAGAAATATGATACAAATCAGACCGAGTTGGCAAACATGCTGAGGCAGCATCTCAAACATCTTAT
>LXRJ01000274.1 GCA_001684025.1 Candidatus Glomeribacter gigasporarum
TAACAACAAARCAACACATGAGKARATAATTAAATGRAAACRATCAGATAAAACTGTATCCTGTTTTAAGCAACTTTTTGTTAAAATTTCTAATWATTCTGACGAAACTTATATGTCACAAATTTTACAAAAAATTTGGCCTTCTGGTGAAACTACTAACGAAAAAGTTGCATATGCAATCGCAGTTTGCCAATCTATTTTAGATCCAAAGCAAGAAAATTTAACTATTTCAGAGAGCATTATCAAAAATAAACTAGCAAGAAATTTGGTAAGTATTTGTTATAAAAAAATTTATATAAATTTTTACATATAGTTTTAGAATAATTAGATTATTATCGATTATACTATATACATTAATATGTTAATTTATTTAAATATATTCGAAATAATTAGAGAATATTAGAAAATAATGAATCATTTTCTCCTTCACATTCTGAAGAAGAAACTACAAGCTCTGAAGAAAGCGACAATTCAGAAGATTCTGAACCAGAAGATTCTGATAAAGCTGAACCAGAAGATTCTGATAAAGTATAAATAATTTAACTAGATATTAATTTATTTATTAGTAACAAATATTAATTTACGATATTAGAATAAAGGCACAAAACGYGCAAGAAATTCAGCATCATTCGAAGAAGTATRTATATAATTACAAATANNTTTTKTTTTTTAATTTTTAATATTAAAAAAATTTTTAGGCAAGAAAAAGGCCAAGAGAAGGTAAGTATTATTAAAATTCTAATATAAATTAATAATCTATAAATCATTATTATAAATTTCGAAAATATCTAAACATTTCAAAAATTTTAGAAATTACTGACGAAGAGCAAGAAATTGAAGATGATGTGTAATTTTTTTTATTTTTATTTTTTTTATTCAAATAACGCTACTTTTTTTCTCTTATTTTTTTAGAAATTTGAATATATGCGAAGAAAAAATACTTGGAGATAAAAAATAATGATTTTTTTATTTTATATATTATGATAATAAAAATAAATAATTTTGCTTTAATATGTAAATTTTAAAAATATTCGAAAGCTTAGTATATAAATTAAAAATGAATGAAATTAAAATATTGCGAAATATAAAAGAATTTTAWAATAAAAAGTAAATAAAATATTTCRAAATAAWTYAAAATAATTCGGAGTTATCGAATTAATTTAAAAAATAACAAATAGAATAAAATTCRKATATTAAAAWATAGTATATTTTTAAATTTCATATATTTCAAAATCTTTCAAATATATTCGGAATATTTCAAAATATTTTGAAATATTTTCAAATGCTAATATAATTAAACTCTTCGCAATTTATTGCAAATTCTTTCGCAATATTTCGA
>LXRJ01000286.1 GCA_001684025.1 Candidatus Glomeribacter gigasporarum
GTGAAAAGATAATATAATACAAAAGTTAAACCCAGAATATATTTCTTCCAAAGTATAAAAATATAATTAAAAACTTTAAAAAATTTGTTTATATAAGGTAAATTTCGAATGTTCCAGATATTTGTTAATATATTTAAATAATAGTCACTAATTAAATATGGTAATAACCCTAAAGCAAATTTTGAAAAATATATGTTAATATTATCWGAAAAGTTTGTAAAATTTGCTTTTTCATGATATGATAATTTTTCTAATAATGATTGATTTAATAATATCAAAGCTTCTTTTTCTTTYTGTAGTGTATTTATTTCGTTAATTATTTGTTGTTCTTTTTGAAGTAGTATTTGATTCATTATTATTTTCTTCTTTAATATTTAGTTTTTTTAATATATTATTTARTAYYTGTTCATATTCMTCAGTTAGTTTTTTTTGTTCAGAGATTTTAATGCTATAATCTTCATTAAGTTGTTCTAAGTCTTTAATTTTTTTATACTGATTTTGAAGATTATGTTCATATGTTTCTCTTGTTTCTTTTAAATTTTTAATTTCTTGAACTAGCTGAATATTGTTTTTATTTAAATTATCTATTACAAGATCTTTATTTATTAATTGTTTGTTTAAATCTGAATTTGCAGTTTGTAAACTTTCAATTTCAGAAATAATTTTTTGTTCTTTTGACAAAAACGAAGACATCTTTAAATTTTTAACAAAACAAAAGTTCTATTTATAGATATTTATAATTAAATTATGTAAAATAAAATATATTAAAACTAAATTATTAAAAATCAGTTAAAAAGTTATTCTTCTAGTATAGTATATAGCTGTTTAATATTTTGTTTCATTAAAGTTTCATTTCTTTCAAGTCGTTGCACCTTTTGTTCAAGAGTTGTAATTCTTTCTTCATGTGATTTAACTTTATTTGTAAGTTTAACAATCTCATTTTTATAATTTTTTGGATATACTTTAATACACTCTGTATTTCTTCGAATACACACGGTGCATGAAATATTATTGTTTTCAAATTGGCATTTTCGTGATAATACTCTACAAGATAAACAACGAATACTTTTACTTGGTTTAATATTTTTTTCAATCATTTTTTAATTTTAATACTTGAATTTAAGTAGAATAAAATATACTTATATATATTTTTTTTATAATATAATAATAAATATAATAAATAATACAAATAATATACTAGTTAATATAATGAAATAATAAAATAATACTAAATGCTAA
>LXRJ01000044.1 GCA_001684025.1 Candidatus Glomeribacter gigasporarum
ATGCCGAGAGGGAAAATCCAGTGTGCCAAGGTAATTTGGTCTGTGCCGGATGCAAGCGCTTTGCAATACCTTGAAACCAATCTTGCACAACATATCATTGAAAAGAAAATAACGACAAATAGGGCGCCTATTTCTAGGCTGGTCGCTGCTATGACCATGGCTATTGTCCAAGTATATTTCCCGCGCCTGGAAGTATGGTTTCCCGTAATGAATAACCAGAACAGGAAAAATAGGGCCGAAAGCATAGGAATATATGCGAAAGCAGCCATAGGCCAGTAAAACAACTCATAAGCGAATGGTCCAAGAAGTAATATACAAAACAGACTGGACGATAGGAGTAACCTTTCTATAAGAATTTTTGATGCATGGACTCGATCATGATCAATGATCAGTGGAGGAAGAAATAGCGTAATCGCTAAAGTTAACCAAGTAATAAAAAGGGCCGATCCAATTAAAGGACGTTGAAAGAAGTTAACTAATAAAAAATATAAAACGATTAAAGATTCAGATAAAGGGCGGGGGCTCCAATGTAATAAATGATTAAAAAATTGGCGGGCTCCGTTTTCAAGGAGGGCTGGAAATACAATCCATTCATCTTGCCAACGGCCGAGGGGAATCAATCCTATAAAAGCCATCAAAATTGCAATACAGAGCGCAAGAAGTAACCACGAGAAGATTGTATTACCCTCAGCGCTATATTTACGTGCTCCATTCAGGAAAGGCGTGATATTAGTGCACATGCTGGGTTTCAGTTAGATTGAGACAAAGACTGATAGAGTGTCCGGACAATATAAATGGGTCTTCTTTTTGTTTCAGAATAGATGCGTCCGACATATTCTCCAACAGCGCCAATGCCTATTAATTGAATACCGCCAAGAAAGAGAACAATGGTTGTAATGGATGCATAACCGGGTACATCAACCCCGTGCAGCAAGGTTCTCACAATCAAAAATGCAGCATAAAAAAAAGCGGCAAGTGCGACCACGCTACCAATGTAAGTCCAAACCCGTAATGGCAACGTGCTAAAGCTGGTGATGCCTTCAATCGCAAAATTCCATAATTTCCATCCAGAAAACTTAGTTTTTCCTGCAGAGCGCGGCTGCCTGCTATATTCAACGGTGCAAGTTTTAAAACCAACCCAGGCAAAAAGCCCTTTCATAAAACGGTGATTTTCCGGAAGTTGCTTGAGCGCTTCAACCACTGGCCTGGACATTAGTCTAAAGTCGCCCACATTTTCCGGAATCTGGATCTGGCTAATAGCGTTGTGTACGCGATAGAACAGCGAGGCCGAGCTTCTTTTTAGATAAGTATCTGAACGACGTTCAACGCGCTTTGCGATAACCACATCAAATCCCTCTTGCCATTTCTGAATCAATAGCGGAATCGTTTCAGGTGGATCTTGTAAGTCAGCATCGAACGGTATGATCGCGGCCCCTTTCGCATGATCAAGGCCCGCAGTCAGTGCGGCTTCTTTACCAAAATTTCTCGATAGATCTACTATAAGGATGCGAGAATTATTTGCTGCGGCTTCTTTGAGCCGATCAAGCGTAGCATCGGTACTGCCATCGTTGATGCATACAATTTCATAATCCAAGGCAGCAACTTGGTTCAAAATGGGTATTACTGATGTAAAAAAAGCCGAAATCGCTTCTTCTTCATTATAGAATGGAACGATTAAAGATAGTAATAGCGTAGGGGCTCTTACATTTTGCGTTACGGCAGTCGATACATTGAGTGAATTCATTATGGGAATCAATATTCCTCTGGTCTGAACTGACAAGGGAGGCTTGTACGTGAAGGAAGACTCAGAATAGACACATGGCGCAATAAGCTATTTTAAGGAAGCTTTTCTTTGAGAAGTCGGAATACCCAAAGTTTGGCGCTTATAAAATTGAAAGTCATGCCGACCATCGAGCCAACGCCGACTGCAAGAGCAGGTAATAAGATATGGTTTGAAAAGGAAGATACAATTAAATAGTAAGCGGAAAAATTAATTAATCCTCCTCCTGACATTGCAAGCAGATACTTTAACCATTCACGTAGAACAGACTGATGAGTGGTCGGTGCGAAAGTGAAATATCGATTAATTCTCCATGTGACCCACGCAGCACATATAAAAGAGACTAGACGGCTAACAGAATAGCTTAGCGAACACCACAATAATATATAAAGTACTAAAGTGTCCACGATAAAACCAAACGTACCCACCAAGGCAAAGCGCCAAAAAATTGCATTCATCAATTTTTACTATTTGATTGATGTCTCAAAATTGGGTTTTGTAAATAAGCGAACCGCTTGGTTTCAATTCTGCCTTTGGTGACCGTATCAAGTATTAAACCGCACGCTAAACACAGAAAGCCTATCAACGCGCAGGTTACACAAAGCAAGGCCGTAGGCAGCCTAGGAACTTGTCCAGTCGCCCAATATGTTTTAAGAATAGGGATAGCGAGAACTAATGATGCGAGTAAGCTGAATATAAAGCCAATCCCGAAGAAAGCGAACGGCCGCTCTGATTTAAATAGTTTTAGAATCGTTAAAAGGATACGTAACCCATCTTGATAAGTATTCAGTTTACTGACCGAGCCGTGAGGTCTGGCGCTATACGGTAACTCGATTTCCATGACCGGCATGTGTAACTCTAAAGCGTGGACCGCCAATTCGGTTTCAATCTCAAATTTTGTTGCATGCGCCGGAAATGATTTGACATAGCGGCGGGAGAAAATGCGATAGCCGGACAGCATGTCCTTAAATGTTCGGCCAAATAGGAGTGCAGCAAATCCTGTCAACAATTTATTACCCAAACGATGTCCTGGTCGGTAGGCCGCTTTCTCATCAGAGACTCGACTGCCGACGACCATATCAAACCCTCCGTCCAGCAGTGCTTCAACAAGGCGGGGCACAGCACTCGCATCATAGGTTCCATCCCCATCCGCCATCACATAAATATCTGCTTCAATATCCGCAAACATGCGCCGGACGACATTGCCTTTGCCTGGCAACGGAACTTGGTAGACTACAGCGCCAGCGGATTGAGCAATCTTTCCAGTGTTATCAGAAGAATTATTATCAAATACGTAAACTGTGGCGCCAGATAGATGCTTTTTGAATCCTCCTACGACTTTAGCAATAGCCTCCGCTTCATTATGACAGGGAAGAATGACCGCGATACGCAGTTGTTGAGTAATACAATGATCAGTTTTCTCACTCATTTATGAAAGCCCTTTTTAAGCTTGTTCAAAGTACCCTGTCCGAAATCACGCGGCCTTTTTGAAGAGTAATGACCCGATTGCATATCTTATGGATTAATTGCTGTTGATGTGAGGCCAAAATAAGAATTTCAGAATTTTTAACAATTTGATTTAATTTCCGCTCCGCTTGCTGATTGAATTCCTTATCCCCGACCAACAGCCACTCGTCCATCAGCAATATATCTGCCTCAATCGAGGTGGATATCGCAAAGCCTAGGCGCATCCGCATACCTGTTGAATAGGTCCGGATCGGTAAATCCAGATATTCTCCCAAGCCGCTCTCCTCAGCAATGAGGCCCACTTTAGACTGCATCCGTTTTGGGGGGACGCCCAGGTAGACGCCTCTTAACAGAATATTTTCATAGCCGCTCGCTTCGTCGTCCATTCCAAGTGAAAGATCGAGCAACGCAGCTACCCGGCCATCGACGCGGACTTGTCCGCGCGCGGGTGCGTAGACGCCTGCCAGTACTTTAAGCAAGGTGCTTTTTCCGGAACCATTATGTCCGAGTAAACCCAGCCGGCAGCCCGCATCGATCTCAATCGAGACATCATCTAATGCTTTAATCACTGTCATTTTTTCCGATAATGAAGCAAATTTTCCGCCTGTGCTTAGGTTGAGCAGGGATTTTTTCAGGGAACGATGGGCCGTTCCAAAAATTGGAAAATCAACGTGCAATTGTTCGATATGGATTTGTGCCACTTTTTGAAATGGTTGTTATAACCAATAAGTAATGCGGGCGCGATATTTAAAAAACAGGAACACAGCGATTAAAACGGACATTGCCGTGCAAAGGAGGGCGCCATTCCAGAGATCGAACGTTATGGTCCGGCCAAATAATGGCCGCCGAATGATCTCTATTAAATAAAAAATCGGATTAGCCTTAACGATTAGGGTTTGTGCGCCATGTTCCAGGATCTCGGTCTTCCAGAGAATGGGTGACAAAAAGAACAGTATCTGCAGCACGGAAGAGATAACTTGGACCATGTCCCGATACCGTGTGCATAATATGCCGATTGCAATGGATATTGAAAATAGAAAAAGCAAGAAAATAAAAAAGCCCGGCAAAAAGTAGATCAGATTCCATGAAAAGTTGAAACCAAATATCATGAAGGAAATCAGAATAATTAGCGCATTATGTAAAAGAATAATCACGTGACGGGTCAGAATGCGCAGCACACAGGAGAGTAAGGGGATCCGCGTCTGCTTCAGAATATGTTCGAACTGCGTAAAGGCGGTTGTGGACTCATTCATCTGACCTGAGAAGAAAATCCAGAAGATATAGCTGACGGCGAAATTCGGCAGGTAATCCGCGATCTCTTGTTTGAAAATTCCGGCATATAAAACGCCCATTGCAGCGACCAAAATTCCAGTGCTGATGGTCAGCCACCAAGGCCCTAAAACCGATCTTCGATAACGTAATTTGATGTCCTGAATGCCGGTCCATAACCAAAGTTGGGAATTCGAAAATGATTCCCGAATATCTTGGAGCGCGCTTAAGGATGAGTGCATAGCCAGAAGTATATCTAGATGAAAAAAAGTCAGGCGCGCTCTCTTGCGGAAAGCGTTGCAAGGGCAGGCGCGGTAAACGGCGCATACTCAACGACCCAGCGGCGCAAATCGCGCCGCACTTCATCGTCAGACGGTGCATGGCGTTGCAGCAGCCAGGGCATTAACGCGTCGATCAAATCATCGGGAGACCTCCGGGCGCGCGCAATGCGCAGTTTTGCATGATGCGTTGGGCGCGTTGTTTCATCGCGCGCGAGCAATTCTTCATACAGCTTTTCGCCGGGACGCAACCCTGTGTAGACGATTTTGATCTGTTCTTCGGAACATCCGGACAGCCGGATCAAATCACGGGCAAGGTCGGCGATACGCACTGGATGCCCCATATCCAAAATAAAAATTTCACCGCCTTGTCCCATGCTAGACGCTTGCAAAACCAATTGCACCGCTTCGGAAATGGTCATAAAGAAGCGCGTCACTTCAGGGTGCGTGACCGTCACGGGTCCCCCTTGAGCAATCTGTTCTTGAAATTTTTGCGTCACGCTGCCGGTGCTGCCGAGCACATTGCCAAAGCGCACCGTTTCAAATTGAGTATGCGCGCTGTTTTTCTGGAGCGTTTGGCAGACCATTTCAGCCAGACGTTTACTGGCGCCCATCACGCTGACTGGATTGACCGCCTTGTCGGTGGAAATCAGCACGAAGCGCGCGACGCGATGACGAATGGCCGCGCGCGCAACGCGGCATGTTCCCAACGCATTATTACGCACCGCTTGCCAAGCGTTGAATGCTTCCATCAGTGGCACGTGTTTGTAGGCGGCGGCGTGAAAGACGATATGGGGTGCGTAGCGCTGCATCACATGATCGACGAGCAACGCATCTTTGACGTCCCCGACGATGGGAATCACCGGCAAACCAGGGAAAGTATGGGATAACTCTTCGGTCAGCCGGTACATTGCATATTCGGAAATTTCAAATGCAATCAGTTGCGCCGGCGAGAAATGCAGAATTTGACGGCATAACTCAGCGCCGATGGAACCGCCTGCGCCCGTCACCATTACCACTCGCTGCTTCAGCAGCATGGCCACATGATGTGCGTCAATCGTCACCGGCTCGCGCCGCAATAAATCTTCCAGATCGATGTTCCGGATGCGCGAGAGGACGTCTTGTCCTTCGGTCAGCGGCGTGAGCGCAGGCAAAACCAGCGCGCGCACCCCTGCGCGAACGCACAGCGTAGCAATCCGCTGGCGGGAAGCGAGCGGTGCAGAGGGCATCGCAATAATGGCGTGTTTGACTTTGAGCGCTTCAGACCACCGCTGCAGCTCGCTAATGGGTCCCCATACTTTGTAACCATGCACTTCACGGCGCAGCTTATCCGGCGCATCGTCAAGCAGCCCGACCAGGCGCCATGCGCTGGAACGCATTAATTCGCGCACTAGATTGGCCCCCGAGGCGCCAGCGCCCAGCACAAGCACCGGCGTGCCTTGGGCGCGCAACCCGCCATAACGGTAGAGTTCTTTCGCAGTACGGTATAACGCGCGCGAGCCGCCCATCAACAGGAGCAGAAAAAGCGGCGTGATGATCAATACCGAGCGCGGTATCGCAGGCGCAGGCTGGAACAAAGCCGTCCCAATAATCATCAGCAAAGCGCTGGTGAGCACTGCTTTGCCAAGCCGCAGCAGATCAGGCAGGCTGGCGAAAACCCAAATTCCCCGATACAAGCCAAAGATGCGGAAAACAAGGCCATGCAATGGCAATATCCAGATCAGATTCTGTTGCGCGCTCTGCCAAAATTCATGCGGAACTTCGCCGTTAAAACGAACTGCATATGCAAGTAACCAGACGCTCGCGACCGCACCTAAATCAAAAGCGCAGACAATGAATGAAAGCCAGGCCGCTCGATGGCGAAGCATGAGATTCCTGTAATGTAGTGAATTAAATATTGTTTTTACGGACCGCAATCCTCTGGGTCCAGAAATGCCAGCGCCGGTCAATGCTCAAACCGCACATGAAAAGCGCGCCGCTCCAGAGTCCAAGAATAATCCATTGCGCTTGCGCGCTGATGCGCAGTCCTGCTAAAGCCAATCCTGCGCCGAGCAGGATGGCGACATGCCAGATACGCACTGTCGCAGTATGACCCGTGCTCATCTGAATCATCCGTTGATAATAGTGTTCGCGGTGCGCTTGCCAGAACTGCTCGCCGCGCAGCAAACGCCGGCACAGTGTCATCGATGCATCCAGAATAAACGGCGCGAACACCGTCAGCGGAAAAGCGCATTCCCAAATACCGCGCATCGATCCAATATATCCCAATGCGCCGGCCAGAAAACCAAGCGGAATCGCGCCCGCATCGCCTAGAAATGCGCGCGCGGGCGGCCAATTAAAGAACAAGAATCCGCCTGCGGCGCCGGCTATGAGCGCCGCGCTGATCGCGAGATCGGGGGCGGTGGAATACGCGGCGGCGGTATATGCACTGAAACCGAATAAAGTCATTCCGCCGGCCAGCCCGTCGGCCCCGTCCATAAAGTTGTAAGCATTGATGCACCCGGTCAGGAAAAAGACCATTACCATCCCTCCCCATTTGGCCGGCGGCGGATAAATGAGCAGCAGAAGACTCGCAGCTAAAACATGCGCGATGAAACGCAAGCGCGCAGAAAGGCCGCGCCAGTCATCCAAATATGAGATCAACGCAAGCCCGAGCGTCGCCCATGCCACTGGCCAAAGTGGACGCGCCCAGATCAACAGGCCCGCGACCACCACGGGGATGAGCGCCCAGCCGCCGATCCGAGGCGTTGCGCGCGCGTGCAGCGAGCGGTGATTGGGGACATCGACCGCCATCCGCCGCGCATATCCTGTGCGCAGCAATACCCACATGATCAATGCCGTGACGGTCGCGGCGCCCGCCGCCAGACTCAATAAACAAAAGACAGAAGACATATAGAAGTCATTTCATAAATGGCTGCGAGGCTGTGATTTGGGGTCGGGCGATTGGGCTCGCAGCAAGGGGAGCCTCCATCGCGCAGCGAGGCAGACCTGCTCCGCCCGCATCGATCCCTGCTCGAAATCCTCATATATTTACATATATCTCCGGTTCCCGCGCTGCGTTTGCTACGGGTGGAGCAGGTTCCATTGCGAAGCCTAAAGCGGATGTCTTCTATACCAAGCGGCCGTCTGTTGTAGCCCGTCCTGAAGCGAGTACGGGGGTAACCAGTTCAGCACGGTGCGCACGCGCGTGATGTCGAGTCTCAAAGGCTGAGTCAAGCGGTTTATTTGCGCAGCGCGGCCTGTGATGCGGCCGAGCGCTGAGCATAGAGCGACTGGACATCGCCACAAACGCGCGGACGCACCGAGCGCTTCGCCGAGCGCGGCTGCAAGTTCTGAGACCGATACATACATTCCATCGCTGACATGGAACGTCTGACCTGCGGCGTTGGGGTGTGTGGCACAGAGCGCGAGTGCATCGGCCAGATTTCCAATATAGATGAAACTGCGCGGCGCGTGCACGCTAGCCAGCGGCAACGGCCAGCCGCGTGCAATCGCGTGCATGAGTTGCAAGAAATGCGCGCGCACGTCAGGGCCATACACCAGCGGGGGACGCACAATCACGATATCTAAGCCGATACGTTGACCCAATGCACGCAGCGCAACTTCAGCCGCGTATTTAGATTGTCCATAAGGGTCAGAAGGCGTGGGTGAATCGTCTTCACGCCAGGGCCGGCCTGGCTCGATTTCTCCGAGCGCTTTGACGCTGCTGATGAAAATAAAGCGTTTTGTTCCAGCTTGCGCGGCGGCGCGCGCAACGCGCAGCGTTCCGGCAACATTGGTCTCGTGGTAGGCGGCACAGCGCTGGGGTGTATTTATAAAATGTCTTCTAGATATGTCATGGACACGCGCCGCCAAGTGCACAACGACTTCCAACGGGGCGATGCGGGAGATCTGCATGATCGTGTCTTCGATATTGACGAAGTCCGCCTCGGCATGAATGTATTCTATGCGCGCGCCGCTCTGAACCGGCGCGGCGCTGGAGGCTCGGACGAGCGCGAATACCGTGTGGCCCGCCGCGCTGAGCGTTTGACACGCCGCCTTGCCGATAAAACCATTCGCGCCGGTGACAAGAATCTTCATTTTATATGTTGATCATTTTTAATTTATTTCAATCCAGCGCGATTTTTTGGGGCGTATTCTCACCCGATTTTATATATATACTTTGAATCCGATCCGGATTGAATAGAAGTACATTCCGTTTCTGGAACCATGTGCAGTTTTAGGCAGAGACAGCAGCTCACAGAAAGACATCGACGCTATCGCGATTAAGGTGTCGGGCAGCATACGCAACAACCCTTCGATAGACGAAATGTGTTCAGAATAGTTAAAGCGCTGCACGGCTGCGCTCAACGGTATCGCGCACGCCAGGCTTGTCTTTTGGCGGCGCTGTGCATGACGGCGGCGCTATCCGCATATGCGCAGAACCATCCCCATCACGCGCAAACAGGCGCGCGCGTGCAAATTGTAGCGGCTGAAAAAGTGTATGGGGACGCGCTGGCCCAGCTCGGCGGTGATACGGTGGAAGTGCTGAGTATCCTGAACCAGCCGAATCAGGACCCCCATCTGTTCGAGGCAGACACCGGCGTTGCCCGACGCATCGCGCGCGCGCAGCTGGTCATCTATAACGGCGCGGGTTATGACGCATGGATGTCCAAACTGCTGGCCGCATCCAAAGCACCGCGGCGCGCGCAGATTGAAATTGCGCAACTGGCGGGCAAAAGAACGGGCGATAACCCGCATTTCTGGATGCTGCCAGGCGCAATGTCCGCACTTGCGCGCGCCGCGCACGCGGTTCTGGTGCGCGTCGATCCTATTCGCCAGCGCGAATACGGCGCGCGTCTAACGGATTTTCTCGCTTCATTGAAACCGATTGAGGAACGAATTTCCAAGCTGCGCGCGCGCGTCAATGGCATGCCCATTACGGCAACCGAGCCTTTGGCGAATTATCTAACGCAGGCGCTTGGACTCAAAATGCGCAATGCGCGTTTCCAGCGCGCCATTATGAATGGCAGCGAGCCAAGCATTGCCGATATCGCTTCTTTTGAAGACGACTTGCGTCAGCGGCGCGTCAAAGCGCTCATTTATAACGAGCAGACGGCAAGCGGCCATGCACGGCGCATGCTGAAGATTGCGCGCGCGTCAAAAGTTCCGGTCGTGCGGTTCAGTGAAATGCCCCCCGCAGGTATGCGCTACCAGCGCTGGATGAATATGCAGCTGGATGCGCTTGAACGCGCATTGCTCTAATCAGCCTTTCCTGTGGATGGATAAACGGCTGTGAAGCCAAGCATCATTGAGTTGTCCGAAGTGACGCTTAAAGCGGGGCGGCGCACCGTACTCAAAGAAGTCACGCTCTCAATCCGCGCCGGAGAGTTTATTGGTGTTCTAGGGCAGAACGGCGCAGGTAAAACCACGCTGATGCGCGCGCTGCTGGGTTTAATCAAGCCGTTTGCGGGCTGCGTTCGAATATTCGGCCAGGCCGCTGCCCGCGGCCATCCGGCTATCGCCTATGCGCCGCAAACGAGCGCTGAACTTGCCCGCCAGCGTTTGTGCGGGTTTGACTTTATCGCGAGCATTGCGAATGGACGCTGCTGGGGCAGGCCGTGGATCAGCCGGAGGCAGCGCGCCGCGGTTTATAGAGCGCTCGAACAGGTGGATGCGGGTGCGCTTGCATGGCGCGCGCTGAGTGAATTGTCCGGCGGCGAACGGCAGCGCGTATTGCTCGCTCAATGTCTGCTTGGCGAACCCAAGCTATTACTGCTCGACGAACCTTTAATTGGTCTTGACCCGCCGCATCAACAACAAATCATCGCGTTGATCCACCGCATGCAGCAATCGATGAATCTCACCGTTCTGCTCAGCGCGCATGAACTGAACCCGCTCCTACCCGTGCTTGACCGTGTGCTCTATCTTGGTAACGGCTCGGCGGCGCTTGGGTCTATCGATGAAGTCATCGCCGGCCCGGTGCTATCGGGGCTGTATGGCGCGGATATCGAAGTGCTGCGCGTGGACGGTCATATTTTCGTAATGGCGGGTCATACGGAAATCGGCAAAGACGCGCATCGCCATGTTTGAATATGACTTCATGCGTTATGCATTTGCCGCCGCAGGTATTGTGGCGGTGGTGTCCGGCAGCGTCGGTTTTTTTCTGGCGCTGCGGCAACAAACGTTTGCGGGTCATGCGCTGTCGCACGTCGGCTTTACCGGCGCGGCCGCGGCAACGCTCATTGGCATTGCGCCATTATGGGGATTGATCGGGTTTACGTTGATCACCGGGTTGGCGATGGGTGCGTTGGGCGAAAAATTGAGCGGACGGGACGTCGCAGTCGGCGTTGTGCTTTCCCTTTCTTTGGGCGCCGGCGCGCTATTTATGGCGCTTTCTACGCGGGCGGTGCAAGTGACGACGCTGCTGTTCGGCAATGTGCTGGGCGTCGATGCCCAGATGTTGAAGATACTTGCTTTGCTGAGTTTGCTTAGCCTCACTCTGTTCGCCAGCATTGTGCAGCCTTTACTTTTTTGTACTGTTCAGCCTGAATTAGCGCAGGCTAAAGGAGTCCCCGTCAGGTGTGTGTCCATGCTATTTCTTGCGCTGGTGGCGCTCACGGTGGCTTCTTGCACGCAAATTGTCGGCGCTTTGCTGGTGTTTACATTGCTGGTCGGCCCGGCGGCCGCGGCGCAGAACTGGACGGTGCGTTGGCGCACCGGCATGCTGCTAGCGGCTTTGTATGCGCTCGTCTGCGCGTGGGGCGGCCTCGCGCTGAGCTTTTTCACCCATTGGCCGACCAGTTTCTGGATCAGCGCGTTGAGCGCGCTAGTGTATGGCGTGAGCCTATTGACTGGCCCGATTGGCATATTTCGTTCCCAAAATACTTCAGACTAAAAAAGTTACCCCGGGTGGGCAAATAGGAGGGGATTCTCCAATAAGATAAGCAGATATTTCGCAATACCTTATCCCGATACACTGGATATTGAAAGTCTTTCCCCAGCACGTAATAAAACCTTGCGCCGTATTTCTTGAAACTGCGCCGTTCCGTCTTCTGAAAGTAGGGCTGATATTCTTCGGGCTGGGGTTTGTGCTTGTAGAAAATGAGGAAATTCCGATGGTCCAGGGCGCTAAAGTCGGTCAGTAAATCATCCTGTCTTCCATGATAGGAACCTTCTCCGAAAACGGCGGTATAGAGGCCAAGGTCATAAAACATCAGGCTGGCGTCCGAGTAGCTGGGCGCCGCCCATACAACATTGCGTTGATCGCCCTTCAAGAAGGTGTGAATCTCCTGATGTTTGAAAAAATAGACCCACCGATGCCAGGCGGAGGGCGGTATCGGAAGTCTGTGCCGCAAGTTAAGCGGCGCTAAAAGCGCCAGCGTCAGGACAAGCGTTTGTACGCCGCTGTACCAAGCGGTAAAACGCAATGCGCCAGTTAATTTTTCTTTATCTAGATAAAAACCGGCCCAGATGAAGACGGGCAGTATGAAAGCCAAAGGCCAATGCAGCCCAATCTCTCTGACACTGCTCATCATCAGAAAGAACAATAAAGGAAGGCTCAGGAAACAGAGCACGGGCAGCCACAAGGAAAGGCTCTTTCTGCACCTGATCAGCTGCCAGCAAAAAAACGGGTTAATCAGATACAACAATATGAAGAGATAGGCAAGGAGATTTTTATAGCCCAAACGCGCATCGAAGCTACGGTTGTATAAATTAAACAGGAGATTCGGCCAGCCGTATTGGTAGTTCCAATATAGGTTTTGAAGCAGGAAAGGCAATAGTCCGGCGATGAGTATCGCCAGTGTCTTCAGAGAAGCTCGACTCGGTGAAAGTATTAAAAAGTAGAAGCCATAACTGAAGAGCAGCAAACAAGCGAAATATTTTGAGGAAAACGCAAGACCCAGACACAGACCGCCGGCTATGGACCAAGCGTTATTCTGAGAGCGCAAAGCCTGGAGCACGCAAACAATAGAGAGGAACGAGAAAATCAAGAGCGGAATATCGGTTGCAATCAGTACGCTAAAAAGGCTGATGGGAGAAAGGATAAAAGCGCCACTCGCCAGCGCCGCCTGTTCAGAATTCTCCTGTTTTAAAAGCGCATAGATCGTGCAACCCACGATGGGCGTCATCAGCAAGGCGGGCAGCCGCATGCTCAAGGGATGCGCGCTTAGGCGTAGCAGCGGGTGGAGCAGCCAGCCAACCAAAGGCGGATGCTCATAATAGCCGCCGCTTAAAAAATGACTCCAGATTGAATAATAGGCTTCGTCTGCCGTTATC
>LXRJ01000288.1 GCA_001684025.1 Candidatus Glomeribacter gigasporarum
TTTATAATTGATGATATATCTTTATTTGTTTCAAAGACAACATTTTGTTGRCCATCCAARTGAAYWGGWAGYCTTWCAACTKTATGKGAYCTTTKTTGTAAACCAAARTTAAATAATCTCCAWATTCCTTCWGAWGCAGAAAYATATCTTGCATTTACAAATTTTKYAATTTCATTTTTTGGRTTTACTAATGAAATTAARACCCTATCTTCTCCTTTATATATATATTTGTAGAGATATTTGACTGATTTGATACTTGAACATATCTCTACATTGATATGACAATTATATTTTTGACTTAAATATGGATTATAAGGAACAATCCATCTATTGTCAATATCAATTGATACCCCCCTTTTTTTGATTATTCTTTTATTATCTCTTCTTCTATAAGTAGGGTATCCATTTTTATTTGTTGTAGTTGTAGTAACAAAATCTCTTGGATAATATTTACTACATTTTCCATCAACCATACATGGAGATTTTGGATTCACATTTCCACAGGGTCCATGAATCATGTTTCTGGTTACTGTTCTATATAATTTTGGTTGAGTATCTTTATCAGGTATTTCAGCAGATACTATTTGGTCATAATCTTCAGGAGTTTGTGGTTTATCTTTATCTGCCAACATTATTAAAATATGTGCATGTGGCAATCCTCTTTTTTGAAACTCAATTACTTGGACATAAGCAATAACTTCTCCAAGTACCCCTCTTACATATAAATCATGWGTTATTGCTYCTAATTTTAATTTGAAAACCCTTGCAACTAAATCTGGYCTATCWNGARCNTTTTTGATTWKRTAAAAGTTCWTKTGTRATTTCAGGCCATTTWGGATTACATGTWACTGTAATAAATAARTCAGGTTTTCCAWATTCTCTWACAATTGMYATTGCATCTTGATATAATTGTTGAAARTATCTTGTAGATCCTGTAAAACTTGAWGCYAATATTATTTGTTTGCCAACTTGATCTAAATTGGCATCTTCATTAGAAATCATATCACTTAATCCATGATATGTTTCAGTTCTTAATTTGGGCTGATTGTTATATTGCCAAATTAAATTATTGGTCTCCCATTTTACATATTGATCTACTATATATTGCTGAAATAATCTTCCAGCAAGATGCAATGTACTTTTTGTCCTATTTGAGTCTCTATACATAAATCTATATGCAGCAAACTCCCTAATAGATACAGTTTTTYNTTGGTCCYTTTTTCTTT
>LXRJ01000291.1 GCA_001684025.1 Candidatus Glomeribacter gigasporarum
TAAAACAAATAAGCCGATATATTAAAGATAACTGTAAAATTTGTTACATCTTGGATAAAAAACAGTAAAATAATATGAAAATATCATCTAGGAAATAAAAATATCAAAAAGAAATCATAAAGAAGATATAAGAYGATATATTTAAGATATTTGATAATATCTTATTGATTAGATAAATCATTAGAAGATATAATATTGGCTTGCTAATAAAAATTTTTTTGTCATTTTAAATGATATTTGTCGATATATATATCRGGTCAAAACCAAAAATATAAATYATAAATCTTAAACAATTTCTACAACAATATCTTTTCGGTAGTAGGCCGATAGCTTGCRGGCTAYTATAAGATTGAAATGATGTAGAAATAAGCTGATATATTTAAGATAACAGARAAATTTGTTACATCTCRGATAATATTAGTAAAATTTATCAAAATATCATCTAGGAAATAAAGATATCATAAAGAAAATTTTGGATGATAATTTAAGATAATTTGATTATATCTTATTGATTAGATAAATCATAAGAAGATATAATGTTGGCTTGCTAATAAAAATTTTTTTATTATTTTAAAYGATATTTGTCGATATATTCATTATTGTATGTTATGTTTATAAATGTAATGTATCATAATATATCTTCTAAATATTTTTAGAGTGATTTATTGTTTATACTTCTCATACATAAGCYGATATTTCGTAATATTAAAAAATACCTTCTGTCATAATAGTTTATCGATATTAGATGATATTTTAATATCATTATATCGTCTTTATTATTAATAGGTGATATTTTAGTCTATTAATAGTATTTTATGYGATATTTGATAATATTTTAAATCATTAACATAATATTGGYTYATWNTGTTTTATATCGGTTCATAATATTTCGTAAAGMTTATTACCGATATACTATTTCTTCTTATATATGATATATATCGCTTGATTATACAATTCATTTATTAGATGCTTAACTTTATATTAGCAGATATTTGAACTATATTTACAGATATTTGAACTATATTTACCGATTTATTATTTATTATTTTATTTACTAAACCTTTGATATATTAATACAATAAAATATAAATCATATTTATTTATCRCCTTTTTTTTCTTTTTTTCTTTTCTTTTYCTTTATYTTCRTCTCTYCTTTTTTGTTTTCCTTTACCTTTTTTTGTACCTCT
>LXRJ01000307.1 GCA_001684025.1 Candidatus Glomeribacter gigasporarum
GCGGAAGCGGCGGCGGCGCAGGCGGCCGTCAAGGAGGCGCAGATCAATCTCGGTTACACACGCGTTTATGCGCCGATTCGCGGTCAAATCAGCCGCTCTTATGTGACGCCCGGCGCGTATGTGCAGGCGGGCGCGGCAACATTGATGGCGACGATTCAGCAAATCGATCCGATTGACGTCGATCTCACTCAATCGAGCGCCGAACTGCTGCGTCTGCGCCGTGAGATGGACGCCGGCCGGTTACAGACGGACCGCTCCGGCGCGGTCGTTGTTGCGCTCACGCTTGAAGACGGCAGCCGCTATCCGCATACCGGAACGCTTCAGTTTTCCGACACCATGATTGACCTTGACACGAGCACGCTGCGCGTGCGCGCCCGTTTTCCCAATCCAGAACAACTCTTGCTGCCGGGGATGTTTGTCCGCGCGCATATCCGGCAAGGCGACCATCCGAACGCGCTGCTAGCGCCGCAAACCAGCGTGACCTTTGACTCAAAGGGCGAACCGACCGTGCTGGTGGTCGGAAAAGAGGGAAAAGTCGCGTTGCGCCCGATCAAAGTCACCCGGACTTTTAACGGCAACTGGGTGGTTTCAGAAGGGTTGCAAGCGGGTGAACAGGTGATTGTTCAGGGCGCACAACAGGGCATGCTGCGCATTACGCCGGGGATGCCGGTTAAAGCGGTGCCTGTTCAGCCCGCCCACTCACAAACGCCCTCTTCCGAACCGTCTTCCTCTTCCACTGGCGCACCGTCCAAACCCTAGCGCTCAACGCACACCATTGTCATGGTCAACTTCTTTATCGACCGACCGATCTTCGCCTGGGTCGTCGCCCTGCTCAGCATGCTCGCCGGTGTGCTGGCGATTCGCACGCTGCCGGTTGCGCAATACCCGACCATCGCGCCGCCGGAGGTCAGAATCCAGGCCTTCTACCCAGGCGCATCGGCGCAAACCATCGAGAACACGGTGATACAAGTCATCGAGCAGCAGATGAATGGACTCGATCATCTGCTCTACCTGTCTTCGCAGAGCGAAAGTTCGGGCGCGGCCACCGTGACGCTGACGTTCGCGCCCGGCACCCATCCCGACACGGCGCAGGTTCAGGTTCAGAACAAGCTGCAACAGGCGCTGCCG
>LXRJ01000347.1 GCA_001684025.1 Candidatus Glomeribacter gigasporarum
TTTTTTTTTCTGTTTGAAAGTACTGACTAGGTCAAATGGTGCAGGAACTGATTTTTGGATAAATGCCTGTTTTTTTTCTTCTTTTACTAGTCTTTGTTTTACATACCCAACTAACTTTTCTTTTTCTAGATTTTTTGTTTGAAATTGACGATTGGATGAAACTGGGAACTGGTCTTTAGATAAGTACTGGGGGTTTTTTTGTTTTGCTTACAGTTACCAGATCTGACTTTTTTTTAAGGCAATTTTTTCGTCTGTAATCAGCAACTGAATGTGAATGTGGAATCGAACTGAACTGGTTTTCAAGATAAGTATTAGTTTTTTTTAGTCAGTTTTTAACTATTGAGATTAATTTTTTTTTTCTTTAGAGCTTATTTGTTTGAAATCGGTAAATGAGATATAAGTTCGAACTGAGAAGCAGTTTTAAAAATGTTTTGGCTTTTTTTTCTAGATATTTTATGGGTTTTTTTATAGTACGATGAAGGGTTCACATCATCATCATTATGGTGTTATAATGTTGTTATCGACCTAAGAGTATCAAGCTTTTGAGCAATAATATAATAAAAAAAATAAATTATAAAAATGGGCATTATAAATTGACCAATCAAAAAGACTTGGATATTGGACATTGTTCATCGTAAACTTTATTATGCAGCATCTTTAGCTAAATCAATTATAATTAGAAAAATTCTACATAAGTTTGATTGAAATAGGACGTGAACCCAAATTAAGTAGAAATCACGATTCCCAAACCCAAATTATGTAGTAATGTCTAGAGGTTGAAAATTCAAATATTCGAATTCAACCTCTAGTAATGTTATAATTCAAAAAAGAAAAAAAAANABCGGGCCACAGGTAATGTCATAATTCAAAAAAAAAANNRRKCGGGCCATGGATAATGTCATAATTCAAAAAAAAA
>LXRJ01000352.1 GCA_001684025.1 Candidatus Glomeribacter gigasporarum
ATTGGTCCCTATTTCCCAATCTGTATCGCAACAGGATTCCCGATCAACCAGACCGAGTCTGGGTCGCGGATATCACGTACATTCGTATTGCGGTGGGATTTGTTTACCTGGCGGTGATTCT
The DNA here is from genome assembly GCA_001684025.1 of Candidatus Glomeribacter gigasporarum. Lineage (GTDB taxonomy): Bacteria > Pseudomonadota > Gammaproteobacteria > Burkholderiales > Burkholderiaceae > Glomeribacter > Glomeribacter gigasporarum_A. The sequence continues at coordinate 122 of LXRJ01000352.1, forward strand.
AGATGCTTGTAGTCGCAAGGTGATCGGGTATGCGCTTGCCCGACAGATCGACACCCAGCTCACCCTGGCTGCTTTGAAAGCGGCTGTCCTCCAACGTCGGCCTGTGTCCGGTACTTGTATTCATCATAGCGACAGAGGCAGTCAATACGCGAATGCAGATTATCAGCGCGCCCCGCATGAATATGGCCTGATTGGCTCGATGAGTTCAGTCGCCAACCCCTACGACAATGCGCAAGCAGAAAGTTTTATGAAAACGCTTAAAGTGGAAGAGGTCTACCTATCTGGCTACGAAACCTTTGCAGATGTCACTGCGCGACTACCACGGTTTATTGAAGAAGTCTACAATACCAAGCGCTTACACTCAGCCATAGGCTATTTATCTCCAAACCAATTTGAAGCCAAGTTCACTCGGCAAGTGAGTCAATTTTCATAGCCTGAATTGTCCAGTCCCAGGGGTTCACTCCAGTTTTAAGTTGCTGTTGACACGCATTTGCGCGGGCAGTTGCCACTGGCCGCGCTGTGACGGAGTTCGATAGCGCGGGTAAGGCGGCTTTGGAAATTCGACTATTGTGGAAGTGGATAAAGGAGCAAATCAAATGAGCAGGCAACCCACAGGATTAGCCGCATTTAACCGCAAAACGATTGCAGCACAAGCCGACCAACCAAAAGTCGTACAACAAGCAACCGAGCGTAAGCGCGGAAAGGGTGAAAAAGTGTCTTTAACTGTGCGCCTAAATCGCGCTGATTGGGAACGTC
>LXRJ01000428.1 GCA_001684025.1 Candidatus Glomeribacter gigasporarum
TTACCTCAGCCCCGTCATCAATAACGCTCTGCATTTCATCCGCGATGCGACCAGAGATCGGCGGAGTGGATCATCCAGCGGAATAGAACAGTTTCTCTCCTCGCCATTTCCAGCGCTTCGACGTGTTCGGTGGATAGTTCAGCATGGTTTCAGTGCATAGCTCTAAAAGAGTCACTTTACGAGAGTGAATTCAATCACGGTTCCAGACCGCCGTTCTTTACATCTACCTTGCTTAAAGGTACGCCTAATTCATCATAAGCGCGCATAATTGAAGCGGCATACTTCATAGCCGACATATCGGATAAAGCCCCAGAAGATTTTATAGCTGACAACGTACTTGGCTTGAAGTCTCCGCCATCTGCAACATCGCGAAATTTTTCTGCGACCGCTTGTCTCGCTAATATGTAATATTCAAGAGCTTCCAGACTTTCTTGAGAGTATTTCTCTGCCTTTTTATTTTCTAATATGGGCACGTTAATTTTTTGAGTCTGTATATATGTTGATTGAGCAATTTCGTATAGGTTATTCGCTTCTTCGTATATTTCATACCTGTCAGGACGTTTAGCCAATATTTTCTCCTGAAAAGATTCAACTGCAATATCTACCAAACTCTCAATACCGGTTAATTGCTTATGAAATGCAGACAATTTTTTGATGTCT
>LXRJ01000474.1 GCA_001684025.1 Candidatus Glomeribacter gigasporarum
TCAAGACGGAAAACTGGCAATTTTTGGACCCTGACAGGTGGAAACTTTTGCACGCTGATTGACAGCATCGAAGGTATCGCTCCCAAATCCCCCGCCGAGTCTGACCGAGAACCCGCCGGCATCCCGCTTACTGAGATCGCCAGAGCCAACGCCTTCAACGCCCGAATCTGCCGGCAATGGAAAGAACAAGCGTTAGGATGGCGAACCTTTTATCGGCAGTTGCAGCATAGCTCACAGGTATGGGACGCGCACTAAGTCAATATTCCACCGATTCTATGTCAATGAACAGGTCATGTAGGTTGTCATAGAGACCGGCTGAGTCCGGCCCGAACTGACTCCATTTATTCAGCCTTGATCAACCTTTATCAATGTAACTATTTGATTTATAAGGATATTTTACTGGGCCGGATTTGCCAGCTCAAATGGCGTTTTTAACCTTTGGTTGCTTGGCTCTTAACCCGTCGCTTTAGCCAAACGGATGAATCGACGGCATGCACCACCGAGCACTATGCTCTGCTTGTCACCATCGGATGTAAATTGACACAGGTCAGCGATTGAAAATGGATACACCGAG
>LXRJ01000511.1 GCA_001684025.1 Candidatus Glomeribacter gigasporarum
CCCTCTAGATAAGGACGCATAAATGTCAGCAACCATTGACCAAGTTGTAGACGAACTCCGCGAACGTTTTTTCAACACACGCATCGGTGATATCCCATGGGTGCGCGACATATTCCCAAGCGATAAAAAGTTCCTTGACGACTTCTATAACGTCTGCAAGGGCGAACCGGATTTAACGCTGGCCCTGCTTCAATACGCGATCTGTCAGAAGACCAGAAGGCGCGGCTTGTGAAATCAAGAAGCCTGATCCGGTTCCGATATCCACCGGATATTGATCCTCTGTTTCTACGATCATGCTGAGACCGATCTGTTCGTTCCCCAACGGGGATTCGTTTTTCAAGTGAATCTCTACTTGGAAGAGCATTTTTCCGTTCTGCTTCGGGCCAGGCGCGGAAGAAAGATGGAAGCTGACAAAGCGCGGATCAATGTTTTTCATACGCCCCCCGTTCATGAGTGGTTAATGAAGTGATGAGCGTTAATTCTCCCATGTTCTCTGGGGACGCCCT
>LXRJ01000152.1 GCA_001684025.1 Candidatus Glomeribacter gigasporarum
SSSCSCCCCCCCCAGCCGGCGCCGTTCGGTGCGTTGATCGCCCTGCCGGATGACCGTTGGATCTTGTCATGTTCTCCAGAGCTCTTTGTACAGCATCACGCCAACCAGTTGACTGCGCGGCCGATGAAAGGCACCGCGGCGCGCACCGGTGATGCGGCGGTGGATAGAGATGCGGCCGAGCGGCTTGTCGCCGATTCTAAAAATCGCGCTGAAAATCTAATGATTGTCGATTTATTGCGTAACGATCTGGGCCGTATTGCGCGCACCGGCTCTGTGCGGGTGCCGGAACTATTTTCAGTGGAACCGTATGAACATCTGTGGCAAATGACTTCGACCATCACTGCAGCGCGGCGCGGCGATGCAAGCTTTGCCGATATCATTCGCGCGCTTTTCCCGTGCGGCTCCATTACCGGTGCGCCGAAAATCCGCGCGATGCAAACCATTGACGCGCTCGAAAATACACCGCGCGGGTTATACACCGGCGCAATCGGTTGGCTGGATATGCCGGTGCCTGACTCCAAGCAGAAGGCTTGCACCGTACCGTCTCGCAAAAATCAGGTTGAATGCGGCGACTTCTGTCTTTCGGTCGCGATTCGCACAGTGACGCTTGAAGCGCCGCGCGCCGACGGTCTGCGCGCGGGCTGCCTGGGCGTCGGCGCCGGGATTGTGCTTGATAGTCAGGCAGCGCAAGAATATGAAGAATGCCAACTGAAAGCGCGCTTTTTGACCGATCTGGATCCAGGCTATGCGCTGATTGAAACAATGTTTGCAGCGCGTGAGTGCGGCGTGCGTTATTTAGAGCGGCATTGCGCGCGTCTTGCGCATTCAGCGGTCGTGTTCGGTTTTAAATACGACCGCGCCGCGCTTGATCACGCGCTCGCTTCCGCCATCGCCGCGCTGCCGTCACATGCGCCGTATCGTCTCAGGCTCACGCTGTGCAAAAACGGGGCCATTGAGATGGATTCCGCGCCACTTGCGCCGCTTTCTCAGCCTGTGGATATGCTTTTCGCGCATGAAGCCGACTTCGCTGCGGTGAATCCCGATGAATTTTGGCTGTGCCACAAGACGACGCTGCGCGCGCGCCATACGCGCGCGATTCATGAAGCTGAACGGCGTGGCGTTTTTGATCTGCTGTTTTTCAATACGCGTGGCGAACTGACTGAAGGCGCGCGTAGCAATATATTCGTGAAATTGAACGGGCGCTGGGTTACGCCGCCGCTCACAAGCGGCGTGCTACCAGGCGTGATGCGCGCAGTATTGCTGAACGATCCGGCATGGAATGCGGCTGAACAGGTACTGACGCGGGCAGATGTGTATGCCGCCGAGGAAATTGTGGTCTGCAACGCCCTGCGCGGCGCGCTCAGCGCGCGGCTGACTCATGCAGACGGCTCAAGTCGTTTTAATCCGCCTAAATAAGACCGCAACGCCGCCGGTATCGTCACTGTGCCATTTGCATTCTGACCATTTTCGAGGAGCGCTGCGAGCGTGCGGCCGACCGCTAAACCGGAACCATTCAAAGTATGCACCCATTCGGTTTTGCCCCGCGCGGTACGGAAGCGCGTTTGCATGCGGCGCGCTTGAAACGCTTCCATATTTGAGCAGGAAGAAATTTCACAGTATCTATGCTGAGCCGGAAACCAGACTTCAAGATCGTATGTCTTTGCGCTCGCGAAGCCGAGATCGCCGGTGCAAAGCGCCACTTTGCGATACGGTAATTCGAGTTTTTGCAGAATCGCTTCGGCATCTGTCACCAGCTTTTCCAACGCGGCGTAGGAAGATTCGGGCGGCACGATGTGCACCAGTTCAACTTTGTCAAATTGATGCTGACGGATTAACCCGCGCGTATCCTTGCCGTAGCTCCCCGCTTCTGAACGGAAACAGGGCGTATGCGCGACAAACTGGAGCGGCAGCACGTCATGAGTCAGCCGCATCTCGCGCACTAGGTTCGTCAGTGGCACTTCAGCAGTCGGAATTAGATAAAAAGTCTCTTCGGGTTCTGCAACATCAGACGCGGCAGAGCGCGACACATGGAATAAGTCTTCAGCAAATTTCGGCAATTGACCGGTGCCACGCAACGCCGCCGCATGCACCAGATAGGGCGCGTAAATTTCGATATAGCCGTGTTCGCGCGTATGAATGTCGAGCATAAAATGCGCGAGCGCGCGATGCACACGCGCAAGCAGTCCGCGCAACACTGAGAAGCGCGCGCCGCTAATGTTCGTTGCAGCGTCAAAATCCAATCCAAGCGGCGCGCCGATTTCTACATGATCTTGAACCGCAAATTCAAAATCGCGCGGCGTTCCCCAGCGGCTGATTTCAACGTTATTCGTTTCATCCCGGCCCAACGGCACGCTTTCATGCGGCACATTGGGGAGATCAAGCAGAAAATCAGACAATTGCGTTTGAAGCATGTCGAGCCGCGCCGCAGATATGTGCAGCTGCGCGCCGACTTCGTCCGCTTCAGCCAATGCGGGGCCAGCTTCCTTCCCTTGACCTTTCAATATACCGATTTGCTTGGAAAGCTGGTTACGGCGCGCTTGTAAAGCTTCAGTTTCGCTTTGCAGCATCCGGCGTTCTGTCTCTAGCCGCTTGAACTCAGCAACATTGAAACAATATCCGCGACTGCTAAGGCGATGTGCAACTGTATCTGGGTCTTTGCGAAACAGCTGGATATCAAGCATAAAGATTTAGAAGAGGAAATTCTCGAGAGAACTGTTCACGGTATAATTTTTCGAATATCTTGAAGTGTTCGGGGCGTAGCGCAGCTTGGTAGCGTACCTGCATGGGGTGCAGGGGGTCGGAGGTTCAAATCCTCTCGCCCCGACCAATAAAATATCATTATAAAACAAAAGCTTAGAGTGACTCAATGAGGTCTTATTTTTACATTCTGGCAGTTTGAATTAGACAAAATATTAGACAGTTGTCTAATATTTCTGCAAACCCTCTCCTTTAGGGATATTGATTTTGCATAGAGCAGGCTTGTAAAAACGCTTCACTCTATGAGCAGTCTTCCCCCCACGCAGCGCCATTATTTCAAGTTTCCGCCGCGCCTGACTTTCGATATCAAAACGTACTGAGCGCGCGAATTCTTTGATGGGGTCTTCCTCGCCTTTGGAAAGCATCTGCATTCTGGCTTCTTTATGCACGGAATAGACGAATTTGTTAAAGGTA
>LXRJ01000218.1 GCA_001684025.1 Candidatus Glomeribacter gigasporarum
CCAACCGGCGCACCACGGCCATTCAGCCGACAAGCTCCACCGCGCCCAGTTCTGAAGCTCGTGGTCGAGCCAAGTGGGGATAAAAGTCTCGTGTCTAATCATCAGTAATCAGAGGAATTTGCGTTCCTTTTTTGGGAAACGCCTTATCCAGCAATCGCATAAAAGCATCCCAAGAGCGACTTGCTCGCATAAATCCTGTTGCGGCATGAATATGCATCGCTAACGCCGAATTTCCAATATCATCCGTCAGCCATTGGTGGTGTTTAACTTTTCGATTTCCTGAGTCGCTTTTTGGATTGCGTTCTTCCAGTTCCTTTACCAATCCTGGGGCAAGCCTTTCATACACAATGTCATTCGTATAGATGCCGACAACCCCAGGACGCGCCGCACCCACAGTCGGATATTTCCATCCACGAAGCCTGAATATTTCTTTGTAGAATTCATCAGGGAATTTTTTCGCCCAAGCAGCGTGTTCCCGCCTCAGGTATTTGTCTAAAAGGGCTTGAAGCGCATTTCTATCTCGAATTTCCTGGTAGCCTGTGGCTTCATCAATCAATCCGGAAATACCAACATAGGCAAGTGACAGGACAATAATTTCAGCTTGGGCAGCAAGATGAATTTGACTTGGAAACAAAACGCCGGATTTGCGCGCCTGCATGTACATCTTGCAAATATCTACAATGTCCTCGCCTTCAAAACCATGTGCCTTCCTCCCATCCAGTTCAAAAGGAATGGCTGCCTCATCAAAATCCAGCCCTTTTAGTTTCTGCGGCACGTATGGTTCTAAATTTGATGCGGACAGATAGCGCGATAAACCTCCTTTTTTGTTTCCGGTCAGCATGCCGACAACTTCACGTTGCCACATAACCCGACGTTCATCCTCAAGCACAGCACAAGGGATATTTGCACCGCCGATTGAAATGCTTCCTGTGTAAATTGCCGAGGGCAGGCCGAATCTTTTCAAGGCTGCTTTTGCGGCAATGCGCGAACGCTTTTCTGCTGGAAGGGCCGCAGCTCTTGCAAACGCGCCCGCCTGTTTTTTAGGGTCTTTTACTTGCATATCAACTCCGTAAGCATTGATGCTTGTGAAATATTAATGCAAGTATAAAGAGCTGTCTACTGTCACTATATTTCATACATTTGTATGGATATCAGCTATGTATTTTCACAAGTATTTTCACAACTGAAAACGCAATACATCATCATTTTAAAAATAGCCCGATTTTGAAAATGGAGTAGCTACAAAAAGATTGACATCTGTTCAGTATGTAGTTACAATTAAATCATGATCAGCTATGACGAAAACAAGCGAAGAATCAATCTCACCAAGCATGGTATTGATCTTGCAGACTGTGAGCCGATCTTCGACGCGCCGATGCTGACACGCGAAGACGATAGAAAACACTACGGCGAGCCTCGCTGGATCAGTCTTGGCATGCTGAATGAAGCAGTCGTCGTTTTGGTCTGGACGGATCGCAAAACGGGCGTCCATGTGATTTCCTGTAGAAAGGCTGAGAAATATGAGCAAAAAATCTACTTCCGACACTTTTGAAGACGTTCCGTACACAGCGAACGATGCAAAAGCGGCTGAGGCATATTGGTCTACAGCCCTCCCACACCGGAACATTGAAACGTTCAGGCGATTGCGCGGACAACGCGGCGCACAAAAGATACCGACCAAAAAACTCGTTTCTGTGCGCTTCGATCCCGATGTATTGGACACGTTTAAAGCCTCCGGCCCCGGCTGGCAAACCCGCATCAATGCCGCATTAGCGGACTGGCTCAAGACGCATTCTCCGGAAGAATTGCGGGCCTGATGATTTCCATAAATGGAAATGAAATACACGATCATTTCCAAAATCGCCCGAATTTGGAAATAGAACAGTACCGTTGCGTTCAATCCTCCGCTTCATTTCTGATTTCGTTCTCTCTTCACACCGCCACCTTCCCCTGCTCCACAAGCGCTACCCACGTCTTCGCGATCCATTCATACTGCGCATTGCGCCGTTCTTCCTTCGTCATCGCCCCGCCT
>LXRJ01000056.1 GCA_001684025.1 Candidatus Glomeribacter gigasporarum
CTCGAATATCTTGAAAACGGGTGGTTTGCGTGGGTGGAAGGGCGGCTGGATGTGCTGATGCAGCTCATCTATCAGCTCTATGTCCGGTGTGCGCTGCTCAGACTGTGGTGGCCGTGTCTGTTGCTCGTTGGGGTGCCTGCGCTCTGGGAAGGATGGGTGATGCGGCGGATTAAACGTACGAATTTCAGCTATGTCAGTCCTGTCATTCATCACTATAGTCTGCGGGGTGTCAGGCTTCTGATAGGCGGTTCAGGACTGGCCTTGCTTGCACCGATTCCGCTGGAGCCGATGCTCATTCCGGCCGTGCTGATAACAGGCTGTGTGCTGGCAGGGCTGGCAGTGGGACATCTGCAAAAGCGGATTTAGTCCCGTAAAATTCTGGAGGGGTCACTTCCCTATTTGTCTGCTTTCTGTGTTCACCAAGGCAATGTGTTATTGCGGGTGGGCTGCGGATATTTCCCTGAGTGTCGTAGCGAGTGGCGCAATTCGTGGAATCGCGCCAGAGCCAGAGTCAGGCAGCTTTGATTGTATATGTTTTGACTTCAACCTTCAGAATGTTCTTCAGTGCGCTGAAGATGGCTGCAAGATTCGTCATGGTCGGGTTGCCAGACGGAGACAGCATTCGATGAAGGCTTTTGCTGGGTTTATCGACGGTTTGTGCAAGTTGTTCAAAGCCAATGGTGGCATTGATGAGATCGCGCAGCATCAGCTTTGCCGTTTCCGCCTCACCATTTAAAAGTAGGGTGGTGGCTTCATCAAAAATTGCCTTAGCGAACTCAGGCTCACGCTGGGCGCGCGCAATGACCGTTTCCTTGAAATCTCGTGTCAGTGCCATACATTACCTCTTTCGATCTTTCTCCGACTTGGCCGCAGCCACTTTTCGACGCTTGTATTCTTCCCACAAGCGGATTGCTTTGTCGATATCTCTCTGTTGACGGCGTTTCGTCCCACCCCCAAGTAAAAGAATCGTTTTTAAACCATCTTTAGCGAGATAGAGGCGATAGCCAGGCCCAAAGTCAATTTTGTATTCACCAATCCCACGAAACCACTTGACCTGAGATAAATTACCTTGTGCTAATCTTACTTTGGCAGCCGCTACTTTTGCCGCTGCAATAGCAGGGAGCGCATTGAACCAGTCTGTATATGGACTGGAACCGTCTTCAAGAAGCAGCTCTTGTACAGAAAAAACCATTCGTTAAATGGTAACTTATAAGTTACCATAAATCAATTCCAATCCACTGTACTGATGGCAATGGCAGACCGTGTGCCGACAGAGTTGGCAATGGGACATCCATGAAAGCAGATTTAGCGGACTGTTGAAAAAGTCTTGCAACGGTCCAAAGACACCCCACACGCAGATCAGGAAGCCCGTAAATCTGAAAAATTTTCATTCTCTGCGCGCAACAGGACCCCAGAAAGGCTTTTTCAACAACCTATTAGACCAAAAGTAGGAAAGTGAGCTGACTACTGCTGTCCGATCAAGTAGTGCTTACTCGTCATGATGCCGGAATACATAATCAGGATGCGCCGGATCAATGTGCTCATCCATCCAACGGTGACTGTCCGTATCCCCTACCTCAAACGCCCGATACTGTTTGCCATCTTCGCCATAGAGCAAGATACCCTTACTATTGCGAGCAGCCCAGATGAAGCCTTTGACCCAAAGCGCAATGAATCCACAAGCCAATAAGGCCATTGGCCCGAAATTGGAGAGCAAACCAAATCCGATAACAGCTAAGACCGTTATCCAGAACCATTTAGAGAAACGTTGACCTAGGGCGAGCGTTTGCATGAAAACCTGGCCTAGTAGCGGAAAATTTATCTAAACATAGCAAATCTCTTGTTGGCTGTCCAACCAGCCACATTGCCTCGAAATAGAACCCTACTTTAGGGAAGATTTGATTACTTGACCCTACCCATTCAAGATATATAATTTATATATCTTGAATAGAGGAGCATTCATGGAAACAACGACGGTTTTCACCAACGGCCCCAGCACGCAGGCAGTGCGCATTCCCAGAAAATTCCGTTTATCCGTTAAGGAAGTCTGGATAGACAAAATAGGCGACAGCTTGCTGATCAAACCAAAGCCTGACTCGTGGGATGATTTCTTCCAAAGTCCGCTGCGGCTCTCGGATGATTTTTCGACAGAACGTAATCAGCACCCGCCGCAGGATCGAGGTGACGTGTTCTCATGAAATACATGCTGGATACCAATATTTGCAGCTATATCATCAAACATCGACCTGTAGAAGTATGGGAGAAATTCAAAACGCTACAAATAGATGATTGCTGTATTTCGTCCATTACCTGCGCTGAGCTGCGGTATTGGGTTGCCAGAAACAAGCGCCTGCATGCCAAGAGCCGGAATCAAGGAGTACCTAAAATCAATGAACAGGTCATCAATCACTTTATTGCGCATTTGCCTGTTGTGATGTTCGATGCCAACGCAGCGGCGGTTTACGGGCAGGTAAGAGATTCGCTGGAGACTAGCGGGCAGCCTGTAGGTGAGGCCGATCTGTTTATTGGCTCGCACGCGATCAGTCTAAATTGCGTGTTAGTGACCAATAATGTCAATGATTTTAAGCATTTTCCAGATATTCGGTTGGAGAACTGGGTCATGCTGTGACAGTTGATTGCATCATATCCGCTTGGCTATTTAAAAGCCTCCACCGTCGATCGACGCGCATTATTGATGCCGCCCAGATGGGCTTGCGCCAGGAAGCTACCCGCCTGATTTCCCGCTTGCGGCGCGTTTTGAAGCACGGTTGCCATTTTGTTGACCTCCGCCGCGCTTCTATCGGGATAATCACGGCAAAGCGCACGAGCCGCCGTTTCGACCTGAGCTTGATTGCTGTCAAAGAGCTTTGCGTACAGCGATTCCGTATACAGCGCCGCCTGCTTATCGGATAACCCGAACTGGCTTTGAGCCAGCGCCTGTTGGGTCGTTTTGAATTGCTGACCGTACTGCTGCCAAAATTGCGCTGCATGTTCTGGCCCTGCTTTCAAAGCGGGCCATAACGCGGAGGCATAGTATTCCCCCTGTTGCATCAGCGACAAGCCCTTTGCACCTTCGGCCAGATTCGATCCCGTATTGATCCACGCCTGCGCTTGGTTCTGGCCTTTCGCCATCGCGCCTTGATCGCTGACTTGGGCGGCTATTGCCGTGCGCTGTTCGGGGGCGAGCGCGTGCAGTTCTGACATCGAGCGATCAAAACTGTCAAAACTGGCACCCAAACCCGCTTCGACAGCGCCCGATAACCGATTGTATTCATGCGCCGCCCAATCGGCGGTGTTGTCCAACGTACCCCAGAACTGGACGTTCAGCGTGGGATTCGCGGGCGCGGCCATCAATCGGTTCCAGGCTTTATTCTCTTCCGGTTGGGAAACCGCCTGATTCATCGCGTGCGCCTGCTGCATCACAGACTGCCGACCTGCCTGAGCATGTTGCCGGACTTCAGCAGGCGCTGACTGGGCGCGCAGGGATTCGGCATCCGCTCCAACCCCTGCATGCGCTGTGTTGAATAGGCTTTGCCGGTCAATATGCGATTGCAGGCTCGCTGCGCCGTCTGTCATCTGTTGGACCTGGGAGGGCAAGCCGCTCTCCACTGAAGGAGCCGCCATATTACTGTAAGCGCTGGCAGCGCCTGGCTGGCCGGTGTCCTGGTGCAAGGCTTTCCCCGCAATATCGGCGATTTCGCCCTCCTTGCCGAGCGTGCTGAGCTGCTTCATCAGCGCCATATTACGCGCGACCGCTGGATTGACCCCCCCGCCCTGGTAGCTTTGCGTCCACTGCTCGTTTTGCAGGACCGCTTGCCGGTCTTTGGGCGACAGCCGGTAAAACGCCTGCCAGGATAGACGTCTCGCCTCCGGGTCGTTGGCAATTGCCGCGCCCAGCGTTTTCAAATCGACCTTTTGGGACAGGCCGAATTGCGATTGCCGCTGCGCCCACTGCTGAAAACTCTGATGCGCAGAGTGTTTCTGCTCCGCCGCATGTCGGTAGTCTTCGGAGAGCGCATCGCCGAGCGAATGCTCGAACTGTTGGCTGCTCTGGGTTTTGTATCCGTGCGCCAATTGATCCTGCATTCTTTGGGAAGTCGCATGACCGGACTGCACGCTTTGGGTGAAGTTGGAGATATCCGCCCTACTCATCTTTTGCTGATCTTCTTTAGAAGATTCTGTTCTTCCTTGTACTGAACCGCCCATGCTTGCTTTAAGTCCACCCCCCATTTTTGTACCAGCCAGCGGCGCTAAGATTTTAGCGGTACCCTCAGCACTAGCCTGTCCTGACATCTGCGCAAGCAGCGCCCCCCGCACCTTGCTCGCATGAGACGCATCCACCTGCGCCTTGTCCATAAACTGCTTCGCAGTCTGATTCGCCGTTTGCCAGTCCTCGCTATTTTGAGACGCAAACACCCGATCCAGCGCCTCGAAGCGCGCATAGCGTTGTGTCTGACTGACATCATCTGAAAACGCCCGACCCAGCGCATGCGAAAAAGCGACACTGGCTTGCTGATCGCGCATCTGCGCTGATTGAAAACCGCTACTCACCGCCGCCCCAATATCCAGACTGCCAAAGCTCTGTTCTGCGCCCATCCGGCTCGGCCCTGAAAAGCTGTCCTGCCGATACATCGATTGCATGCCTAAAAATGGCGCAGGCTTGACGATATCCGGCGTTTGGACATTTTCATCGATGTGCTCTGCGCCGACGACTTTTCCGGCCAGACTCGTCATCACATAACTGGAACCGGTCACGATGAACAGCGAAATGACCGGCGTCGCCGCCGCCAGCATTCCGCCGGTGGCAATCCAGTGTTGGAGTATATCGCTGGCTTGATTCAAGGCATACATCGAATCCAGCCCCGCTGACGTGTAGCTTGCCATCGCGCGCGTGGCCGCCATATGGATAAACAGATTGATGATCGAGAGCACCGGCAGCCAGAGCTGAATCCACAGCAGCATTTGCGCGTAGCGGCCCGCCAGTTGGACGCCGAACATCCCCATCACAATGAGGAAGGCCGCAGGGGTGTAATCGCATAGACCAGCCCCTCAAAGAAGGTCATCATCGGTCGGACGATGGTCATAAAGGTCGATTGTTCGGCGGCCCATTGGGTATTGCGTTGCTGAATCGCCTGTTCAACGACCAACGCCGAGCTGAAATCCTGAAAATCCCGATAGCGCCCTGCGGCGGCTTCGTAATAAAGCGGYTCCAACAGCGCGGTTTGCAGATATTGRATSGTKGAGGTKCCYGTTTGGCTGASSGCATCCAGCGCATTGCGCATCTTCTGGAAGGGATTYGCGCCCATCTGTTTGTGYAGATAGGYTTCGACGGCGGGGCTATTCAGATAGCGAGTGGCTTCTTGCAATTTAGCCCAGGCTTGCGAGCAATCCATATCCTCGCCCTGCGGATTTCCGCTGGATAGATACAGATGCGTGCCGTGGATGCGGGAAGGGAAGTGCAGCGCGGAACGAATCGGCTGCCGAAGCAGCTTCTCGACCGGCGTGTATTCGCGGCTGTTGATGAGATCAATCTTGTTGAGTGTGCATTCGTGGATGTAGGTGATCCACGAGCGGCGCGTATTGACGCCGTTGCCGTCTTCACCACCGCCAATAGCCTTGTCCCACGCATTGAACAGCCCGATGTCCTGTCCCACGCTGCGGCGTACCTCATTGAGAACTTTTAAGGATTCCGCGAAGCCGTGCGAAGCGATTCCGGGCGCAATCGGCTGATAGGCGGTCTCGAACAGGCGCGTCAACGAATAACCCAGATTGGAAATGATTCCACCTGCTAATCCCACGCCGATAGGCGTGTTCGAGACGACCCGTACCTGACCCGTATAAGCATCTTCAATCGTCACCGTACAGGAGGGGCCGAATAGACAGGCATAGACCAGCCAACCCATGAACACCTGCTGAAAGGGGAGGGTACGTGCACCTTGGAGCAGCGATTGACACATCACCGCTAGCACGCCCAGCAGCAATCCACAGCCGACCAATTGCTTGAAATCGCCCGTGCCGGTGATCATTGCGACCGCATGCAGGATCTGTTCCAGAAAGGCGGAATCGCCGATGGAATAGAGGGTGAAATTCATTGATTAATCCGCCTCATGGAAAGCCGCCGTCGCATCCGGGACATAGACGGGTTTACGGATGGCGTTGAGCATGCGGCTGTATTGCGCAATTTGAGACGCCAATGAGCCGTAGCGGTGGATGAGCGCGGTATATTCCCGCCGAAGGTTATTTTGAGAACGATTCAGCGTGTCCAGCGCCGGTTTCTGATAGGGACTGTCGCTGTTCGCCAGCGCCGCGCGGGTGGCCCGAAAGAGTTCTTCGCTCAGATGCTCGGCCATCGCCAGCGCAAGCGCGCCGGACGATTCCGTCACAAACAGCGTCGCTCCTTCGGGTGAGAGCAGCGCCAGACTGTGCAGCAGCGTGCCTAAGCCTTCGGGCAGGTTGGAAACAAAGGCGCGTTCCGCGTCCGTCAGTGCGCCCGCATTGGAGGCGTACTTGGCAATGACTCCTGGACGGCTGCTGGTTCCCAGCAACACGTTTTGGATCACCGTTTTCAGCCCTTTGAGGCGAACGCGCTTGGTTCGGCCTGCGGTTAAGCACTGCTCAGGATCGGCCGCGCAGCTGTAGAGATCGACCGGCCCGCCTTCGATCAGGTCCGCCAGCGTGATTTTGTTGCCGGGCAAGGTGGTGATCGGCGTGACTGGGGACGCATCTGCAAAGGCCGCTGCTTGCCCTTCATTGCTACTCACCAGATCGCCGACAATAACCGTTCCGGTCATCGACATCACCGCTTCCATCAGCGCCGAATCGCCGCTGGGGAACCAGTGGCTGACCTGGTGGTGCTGGAGTTGTTGCCAGACCAGATTGCCGATGAGTGTCTTGTACTGGTCGGGCCGGTGCTGTTTCAGCTTTTCCAGTGGGCTTTGACCGTCGAGTTCTTGGCGGGCATCAAAGAAATCCTCGAACAGACCGCTCAGCGTGCCTTTGAGCGAAGCGTCGGTGCTGTGCTTTAGATTGAAACTGGACGCGACATCGCTGACGAGGCCCTGTGCCAACTGACACGAATTGCCGAGGTATTGATTGAGTGCCTGAACTTTTTTCTGGAAGTTTTCAATCCACTTCGCGCCATCGGGGAAGACGTTATCGAGTGCGAGTTGAAAGGCATAGCCTTTCGCATTGGCCGCAATCGAGCGTAATAGCTGCACGATCTGATCGGTATTGATGAAAGACAGGGACCCGCCGAACAAGTCCACGCCGCCGCAACCGGCCTTCCAAGAAGGCGGGACAAAACCGACCAGGTTTTCATCGAACAGATGGTTTTTGGCAATAAATTGTCCGCCCGCCAGTACCCCGCGCCGTTGGCTTTCGTAGACGCCAGGTCGGGTTGTATTCGCCATCTGGTCAAACTGATGTTCCAGAATGGATTGCAGATCGGCCCAGGCGGGGGTGAATACGCAAAGAGCCATCAGATAGACACACGCCTTCTGGGGCCATTTGGAATATCGCGCGCGCCGCATCAAGGGACGACCTCCTGTACAGCCGGTGATGGAAAGGCCCGTACCAGCTGCGCGGGCGGAATAAAGCCGGTGACATCGTGCAGGTGGGGGAGAGTGCTCACTGCCTGAGAAGGATTCAAGATTGGGCCGTCCAGTACTTGCACCGGCCGCGCCTGGTTAAAGTCTGCTTCTGTCATCCACTGCTGCCGCTTGGCAACGACCAGCAGACGATGCTGGATTTCCGGCAAAGACATCGCGCCTTGTCCAATCGGCGCAAACTGACCGTCCGGCGCAGTGAGATAGAGCGCAGGTACGGCCTGTACTTGCAGTTTGGCCGCCTGCCCTCTGTCCGGTTTAAAGGCAGGGAACGGATGACCGGGTAAATCCTGTCCATCGAGCGACACCGGAATGAGGAAAAAGTGATGATTCTTCGCCAGCGTCCGAACCAGCGGGGCTTGCGCCGCACAGGCTGGACACGCCGAATGAAAGAAGAAAAGAAGTCCGACGCGCTGGGCGAGCGCGCCCAGTAAACGCGCCTGCGCTGCGCCTGCTTGCCGGTCGAGCGTCTGCGCCGCAAAGGTCGCATACGGCCGCTGGCTCAGCGCATCCAGCAGCGGATCGCCGAGGGTGGCTAATTCACTCATATCGGCGAATTGCCGTGCACGGTCGAGGGCAAGTCGCTGTATGAGCAGGAAAGCGCGCAGATTCGTGAGCGTCGGATGATCCCAGGCCAAATCCTTGTATTTCGGCAGGTTCTGCCGGAACCAGGCAGCGGAGAAGACCGCAGGCGCAGTGGCTCGGCTGACACTAGGAGAGGCCTGCAAGGTTCGACTAAAAGGAGAGGGCGCTTGCCGTTCAGGTGAAGGACGTTCTGCTTTAACAGGCTCCAGTATCGATTCATACCAGAACCAACCTTCCGCCTTGCGCAAATAAAATCGGGTGAGCTTGTTGTCTGGAAAGACACGATCTGCCGCCGCAGCGGGAACAGCGCTGACAGTCAGCGCCAGCAGCAGGACGGTCATGACAACAGGCATAGGTGAGGGACATCGGAGCACGTCCGCTCACATTATCAAAGCCTGAAGATGGAGTATGAACGTGAAATGGCCTGTTTAGGGTCGTTTAAGGAGGGGGACTATTCAATAGGCTATTTCCACGATGATTTATAATGATGTTTTACATTGTAATAGAGCATTGTCATTATGAATGACGCTTCACATCGTAGTCACGCAGCGACTGTGCAGCAGAAACTGCGTACTCAACGACGCGCGAACGGAATGCACCCTGTTCAAATCTGGGTGCCGGATACAAGGCGGCCCGAATTTGCCGAGGAATGCCGCAGGCAAGCACGCAATGTTGCCGCGCATGCTGCCCGTGAACGCGAGGTGATGGATTGGGTCGAATCGGTCTCAGATGTCACCGGGTGGAACGCTTGAAGCGGGGTGATGTCGTCACCATTGCAGGGGGAGAAGGTGATTACGGCAGTAAACCGCGTCCGGCGATCATTATTCAATCGGATCTCTTCAGCGAACTGGAAAGCGTCTCTGTACTGCCCCTGACCAGTAGCCTTGAAGATGCGCCGGTTTTTCGTGTGGTGATTGAACCGACTGGAATCAACGGGATTGCTAAACTGTCACAAGCAATGGTAGACAAAATGATGCCGGTTCGTAAGGAGCGCATCCGTGAGGTGATGGGCGCGTTGGATCGAAAAACGTTGATCAAGATTGAAAGCGCCATCGCCCTCTTCTATGGAATGGCATGAAATTTTTTGGGTCCCATTGATTTTCTCAGCGCGGCCTGAGTCTTGCGGCTTGTAAATCGGACTGAATTGGCTTAAATTGGCTCTAATTGGACTGATTTATGGATATCCGATGCAAGTCACTGTATCGATTAGCCCTGAAATCCTCAAACTCATTGCTGAAATCGACGAGTTCAAAGGCCGATGGGAAGCGCTCAAAAATTTAGCCCCTGAGCGCCTGAATCAATTGCGCAAAGTTGCGACCATCGAAAGTGTCGCCTCTTCCACTCGCATTGAGGGCGCTCAGCTCTCTGATAGAGCGGTGGAGCAACTGATGTCCAAATTGGATCAGGCCTCTTTTCAGTCCAGAGACGAAGAAGAAGTCGCCAGTTATGCCGAGGCCATGAATCTGGTTTTCGATGTCTGGAAAGAAATCCCTTTAACGGAGAATCATATTAAGCAACTTCATGCCGTC
>LXRJ01000295.1 GCA_001684025.1 Candidatus Glomeribacter gigasporarum
CTTAGTGGACACTATTCTGGCTCTCTAATCTCTGTTTCGATATAAGGTGCTTGGCCGGACGGTTACAAACAAGGAAACCGCTATAAGTCGATATGTTTTTCAGCATTTCTCCGTAGGACTTGTCCGATAGAAATGCTAAGCTCAGTAAGATATAGTTGAGAATCAGTTATATAACGTCAGTTCTGGATAAGGAATGCACCTGAAGGATATTGAAATGGCGGATTTAAGTGGTTTATTTGAATTTAAGGGCTGGAAATCTGGCTTTCTGATGGGTGGGCTTATCCCAAACTGACGTTATATAGACGAATTTTATCTGTTCGAGCCTCAGCCAATACGGAGGGCTTTATGGATAGTGCATTTCAGGACAGCGAATTTCTGTTCCATAACCCTTTAATCTGCTTGGGGAATTTCCTTTCGGATTTTGTTAAAGCGCTCGGTTTCGTTGCGGATGTCAAAGATGCCAGAACAGGAAGGTATATTCTGGGAAATAAAACAGCAGCTGAGCTTGCAGGACTCACCCCTTCTGAGTATTTGGGGCTAGATATTTTCGATATAGGAAAAATCATTAAATTAGAAAAAGAGACTATAAAATCCATTGTTGACGCAGACCGACAAGTCAAAACAAACGCTCAGACACTCGCTTTTAAACATTTTTTCACACCCTATTCGGGATTCATTCGTATTGAACAAACAGTAAAAAAGCCTGTTTTTAATCAGTGCGGCGACAAAGTTATAGCGATTTTCAACTATACTTGTGATTTAACACAGCAAGCTGACCCGACCTATTTATTCTCATTGTATAAAAAACATTTCCCAATAAAACGCGCTGTCAAACAGTTCTTAAAATATTTAAAAATCGATGCCCTATTTCGGGTCATGCCAACGGACCAAGAGGTCGAGACATTGCTCGCCATGCGCAAAAATTCTGCTGCCAAACACGTCGCCAAACAATTAGGCATCTGTCACAAAACCGTAGAAGCCCATAAAGCGCATCTTCGAGAGAAGCTAAAAAAAGTCATTGATTTGGACGAGTTACTTGCTATGCTACGAGTCCGCAATGAGTACAGGGACCTCTGCTGGTAGCCTACGGCATTTACTCAGAATAGGCTTAGTCGCCAATATCTTGGATTGGTACGAATGCATGCCGGTACAGGCATGGAACACATGGGGTGAAAGT
>LXRJ01000314.1 GCA_001684025.1 Candidatus Glomeribacter gigasporarum
TTTCACCCAAATTCAAATTCCATGTCGATAACAACATCCAACACTTGCATTATTTTTAAATATTATTAAAAAAAAATTTATTTAAATATATTAAAATTTAAAAAAAGCAGATCATAAACATATTTATAGTAAATTTTCCAGGCAAATTTGCTTGGAAAAGCTTTACAGTTTAAGGGATAACATATCAGATTACTAATTTTTCTGAAGATCACCTAACAGACAATGATATCAGAATTTAAAGGATGTTTTCTTTGTTCTGGATCAGTTCCGCATGGTCTTAGTATTTGACAGCAAAATGAATCTACAACTTACTACATTAATGTTGTGATTTTATTCAAATGCTATTGATACAATTCATATTACAGTAATTTGATTTTAAACTTATTTATCTAAGTTATTTGTTTTAAATTACAGGCTTATAATGATTATATCAAATGACTTTTAAATTCTTTTGTAGACATGCATGATCAGGTATACTTTGTATGAAAGATTATGAATAAGAGTCGAGATCACATAATTATGAAGTTTAAGTATTGTAGTTATGTAAAATAACGCCCACAAGCATTATTTCAGGACGAGCTTGAGGTAAGTTAATAATTAATTTAACCCGAGTAGAAATCATAATTCTTTGTTATTAAAAGTCTTCAGTTAAATTAATCGTTAGGCCATCTCAAACTCAGGTTCTGAAATAATGCCTGTGGGCATTATTTTGTATAAATACAGTACTGAAATTTATTATAAAGTGTTATCATCAAAAGTCATCTTTTTCAATTTCAATTCCATTTCGATAACAATACCCAACATTATACATGACCTATCTTTGCAGAATTTTGGTAATAAATGAATGCCTTATATTCATCTTTTTCACCCCAATTCAAATTCCATGTCGATAACAACATCCAACACTTGCATTATTTTTAAATATTATTAAAAAAAAATTTATTTAAATATATTAAAATTTAAAAAAAGCAGATCATAAACATATTTATAGTAAATTTTCCAGGCAAATTTGCTTGGAAAAGCTTTACAGTTTAAGGGATAACATATCAGATTACTAATTTTTCTGAAGATCACCTAACAGACAATGA
>LXRJ01000324.1 GCA_001684025.1 Candidatus Glomeribacter gigasporarum
GCAGAGGAAGGTTTGAGCCTTTCCATGTCCTGATTGCCTACGTAGCAGGTCTTCATGTGCGATATACGTTGGAAATAAAATTCAGCCCCTCAAACGGCCTCATTTGCCCGCAAACGCCTGCATCCGCCTCCCTCTACCCGCCGTACCCCCGCAAGCACCCGCATTGTGCTTTAATGACCCCATAAAAAAAGTTTGCCTAAGTGGGCATTTGCTCCACCATTTTCATAAGGCCAGACTTCCCTCTGGCCTTTTTCTTTCCCCGCTTAAACACAGTAAAACACAGCGTCTTCAAAATAGCCTTGAGGACGCGAATCAGCGATTTGGGCGGTTTTTGCTCTTTCGGGGACATTTTGTTCTCTCTATTCTCCGTTTGCCTTGCGGACGTCCGCAAGCTTTGATGTCCATTTTATGGGCTTTTTCGCGCGTGAGTTTGATTTGAAGGATGGGTGGCGGATGGCAGCCAAACCGTGCGCCCTGTCGAGGGTGCCTGTCCACTTAGGCGTATTCGAAGGGAGAAGGCGCTCGGCTGAGCGGTTCTGTAGTCTGGGAAACCTCTGTTTGCGTGCCCTGATCCACGGTATTAAAGAGTCCAAACCGAGTCTGGCTGATTGAGGGCAGGATAGGAGTTCCTTCTTGCACGTTGGGCTGCTGCTGCGCTTGAGCCGGTTCTCCAACGGCCCCGCATTGCTTGAGCAGGCGGGTGTTCATTGCGCTTAACCCGACCACATTTTCAATGTTCATATCAGGCGTAGTCAGTACCGTTTGCGCGGAGGTCCAGCGTAACGTGACGCGGCATTGATCGCCCTCCTGTCTGACTTGCCACACACGAACCGTTTTATCCGCATCGCCCGTTGCTAGCCACCAGCCCCCGCCTTCCGGTGCGGGATAGGCAGCGACTGAAAGGACAGCTCCACGAAAGTCTTTCATTTCGGCCAAACAGCGGCCTGAAGCAACGTCCCACAGCTTGACGGTATTGTCAGAACTGCCGGAGGCGATCTGTTTGCCGTCCGGCGAAAAGACGA
>LXRJ01000443.1 GCA_001684025.1 Candidatus Glomeribacter gigasporarum
TTTACGTGGAGAAACCCATACCTATACAAGAACGCTCGTCACTGGAAAAGGTTTGGCTTTTATTCAAAAACGCTTTGAGGAGATCGCGGCGTGAATCAGTGTGCGTCTTTATTGCCAGATTCTTTATTCGGCGCTCCGCATTGTGAGCGGATTTCCTTGCGTAGCGCACTGACCGCTTGTTTTAAATCTTCCTTGGTTGCTAGGTTACTCAGACGCGCAGAAGGTTGTTCCAAACGCAGGGAAATGAGCACGCAAAAGAATACCCAGCATATAAATAAGAAAAGGTCAGCTCCTGAAATCGGTGGCTTGATTAACCATTTTAGCCATTCAAGGAATCGCCTCCACATCTTTCATGTGTGCGCAGATCAATGGATACCTGGAATGGACATGACCTTCCAGAAAATGCCCACCAGAAAGGCAAAGTTACCGATAGCAAGCCCAACCATCCAGCGGAGCAGGTCGAACTTAGCCTTTTCGAGCTTGGCATCTACGCCCGCGAGTTTGGCATCTACGCCCGCAAACTTGGCCTCCATATCCTTGCGCAGCGATTCGTGCTTGGCGTCCATGTCCTTGCGCAGATCGCCGATTTCTCGCTTCAAATCTTCTTTTGTCGCCAATTCTTTCAGATTGACT
>LXRJ01000476.1 GCA_001684025.1 Candidatus Glomeribacter gigasporarum
TCGCGACATGGAACAAGGCTTTGCTGACTTACGCCATGAAATCGGCGATCTGCGCAAGGATATGGACGCCAAGCACGAATCGCTGCGCAAGGATATGGTCGGCATGGAAGAGCGTTTTAATACCAAGCTCCTCAGCATGGAAGAGCGCTTTAATTCCAAGCTTGATAAGCTCGGCCTACAAATCGTGAACAAATTAGGCGGGCTTATTGTTGCGGGTGTCGTTGTCATTGCCGCCCTTCCCGCGCTTTTGAAATATTTGCATGTAGGCTGATTCACGTCGCACCTCCCTGATCCTCTACCTCCCCCTCTTTGCAACACGCTTTCCACCGCAGAAACATTAGCGGGATGAGCGTCGTGTCGAGTATCAGCAGGTCGATAAGCGTGAGTCCTGTTCTGAGCGCTAACACGATTTGAATACTCAAAACGCACAGAACGATCAATGCACGTAGCTCAACTCCGAATGGTTCATATTTCTTGTTCATGCCGCGACCTCTTCAAAGCGTTTCTGAATAAAAGCCAAACCTTTTCCAGTGACGAGCGTTCTTGTATAGGTATGGGTTTCTCCACGTAAA
>LXRJ01000484.1 GCA_001684025.1 Candidatus Glomeribacter gigasporarum
TCCCGGGCGTGCATTCCGGATGCGGGAGATTGTGAAGTATGTTGCGGGGAAGAAGGCGGATGATAAGGAGCGCAAACAAATAAGGGTAGGCGTTTGGCGCGTGCTTAATCAATTAAATGAGTCGGGACAAATTACCATTAAAAAACGTAAGGAAAACGGAGCGGCGTCCAACTACTGTTGGCAGCATAAATAAAAAAGCATTACATGAACTTTCTAAAAAGCATTACATGAAGTCGTGCAAAGCGTTACAAAAACCATTACATTATCGCCAGGGCCATTGCGTCCACAGCATTCAGAGAGCCTGCCAGGGATTAAAACCGGCGGGCTTTTTTCGTTTATGACAAATGCAGAGAAGTTGAAAAACTTGAAAACAATCAAGATGAATCAAGATGGCAACACACGGAGGAAGCCGGTCGGGCAGCGGACGCAAAAAAGGCGCGGCGACACAGCGTTCGCGTGAAATTGCAGATCATGCGGCTGAATACTGTTGAAATGCACCGAAAACTGAGCCTGGAAATGCACTGAAAATTGACCCACCCCAAAAGAGG
>LXRJ01000498.1 GCA_001684025.1 Candidatus Glomeribacter gigasporarum
GATGTACTGCAATACCACGCCCCAGTAGTAGCGATTCTGCTCCGCGTTTCTCTTTCGTTCTTCCGCCGTGACAATCACCCGCAGCGGCGCGCCTTGATCGACACAGGCTTTTGCATGCGTCTTCACGAACTCGATCAACGCCGCCCAGACGCCGCCGTGGCGCAGCACGAACTCTTTGTAGAGCACGGCGCTCAAAGTGCTGCCCTCCAAAGCTCGGTTCTGCTTAAAAGCGTCATGCTAGAATTCCTTTAAAGGAGATTTGATCTATGGCGCTTGCTGCATTCGATACGCTGGAATTTGTAGATACGCTTGAAAAAGCGGGTATTCCTGAGCAGCAGGCTAGGGCGATGTCTGTTGCGGTTCGCAAGGCGTATGCGTCTTCGGATGTTGCGACTAAGCAAGACATCGCGGAGTTACGCCATGAAATCGGCGATCTGCGCAAGGATATGGAAGTGCTGCGCAAAGACATCATCATCAAACTTGGCGGTATCGTCATTGGTGCTGTTACCGTCATCCCTTTGCTATT
>LXRJ01000247.1 GCA_001684025.1 Candidatus Glomeribacter gigasporarum
GGGTCAATTTTCAGTGCATTTCCAGGCTCAGTTTTCGGTGCATTTCAACACCTGTTGAGTTCTATGACAATGTAGGGAAAGTGAGTGGCGCCGCTTTCCTGCGCAACGTCATCAAAACCTTTCCCTATCCGATTCATACCGTGCTAACCGATAACGGTATGGCCTTTGCTGATCTGCCTCAGTACCGTAATGGCCCCACTCGTACCTGGTTGGGCGCTCACATCTTTGATCGCGTTTGTGAAGAAAACGGCATTCAACACAAATTGACCCAGCCTTATCATCCCTGGACCAATGGTCAGGCTGAACGGATGAATCGGACCATCAAGGAAGCAACCCTCAAACTTTTTCATTACCCCAACCTGGATGCACTCAAAGCGCACGTCCTCGCTTTTGTCACCGCTTACAATTTCGCCAAACATCTGAAGGCATTAAGGTGGCGCACGCCCTTCCAATCCATCGTGGAGGCCTACCGCAAAAACTCCGTTCTTTTCTTATTTAATCCGTGTCACCTCTTCCCGGGACTATACAACGCGTGAGATCCAGAGTTGTCGTGAACATTTAACAAAAGAATTGTTTCCAGACGATCAAAATCTGCAAAAATATATCGACACCGCGCTTTATTTTCTGGACGGAGACGTTCGCTGGTATAACCCTCAAAATGGCACACAAGGATGTGGTGCAACCCTCGAAATGGAATACCGGACGATAAAACCAGCGGCGCCTGAATCTCAAATCATCAAAATAGCTTAAGTCAATCCGCGGCGGCGCAAATGTCCAGAAAATCCTCCGCCTTTAACGACGCGCCGCCGATCAGGCCGCCCTCCACACCGGGCTCTGCAAACAATTCCCGTGCATTGTCCGGCTTTACACTGCCGCCGTAGAGCACAGGGACGTGTGCAAGACGGTCATCTGCTGCCGTCAGCAGGCGGTGCAGTACAGCATGCATCGCGCGCACTTCATGCGCCTGTGCGTTTCGGCCGGTGCCGATCGCCCAGACCGGTTCGTAGGCAATCACAAGACGCATCGCCTGTTCGACTGATAGTGTATCCAGCACAACCTGTAGTTGTTGGCTGACCGTTTGTTCGGCGCGTCCGGCATCGCGTTCAGCGCGCGTTTCGCCCACGCACACCACAGGCGTTAAACCTACCTCCAGCGCGCGGTGCGTTTTCGCCGCAACGGCTGGATCGTTTTCCTGATGATAAGCCCGTCTTTCAGAATGGCCGACCAGCGCAAACGTTGCGCCGAATTCAGCGGCCATCGCCGCAGACACTTCGCCGGTATACGCGCCTTCGGTATGCGCAGAGACATCTTGCACGCCCCACGCAATACGGCTGTTATGCAGCAGCTCTTGTGTTTGCGCGAGATAAGGAAATGGCACGCACACCGCGATCCTCAGCGCTTCGCTCCATTGTTGTGTTCCGTGAGCCAAGGTGTTCAGCAGCACGGCATTGCGAGCCAGACAACCGTGCATTTTCCAGTTGCCAATGACAAGTTTGGTATTGAGTTCGGACATTGACCGTATCTTATTGCTGAGCACAAAACGCCAAATATTAACTAAGCGTTTTAACTGTTATCGACAATGTAAAAATGACCCATTCCGACAATTGAAAACTGACCCCTGGGATAGTTTTGGT
>LXRJ01000256.1 GCA_001684025.1 Candidatus Glomeribacter gigasporarum
GATCATGTGGGTTCCTTTTCTTCGTATCTTCACATGACCTCTACACACAAAATTCCTGACAGGCTCTGACGGCTAGACGCGCTCCTGGCGCTCCACACAAGCTCGTAACACCGCATTAATCCGCGTCTGGTAACGTCGGCCCTGCCTTTTGAAATAGTCGATGATGTCCTGATCGAGCCTGAGACTCACGGGCTGCTTGACGGGGACATGCGCCCTGTTTCCCGCCTGCTCAAACCACTCGTCTGACAACGGCGGAATATCACTGTAGTCGATTTCCCTATCCTGTATCGCAGTCAGACGGTGCATCGCTGCCTTGCTCAGCTTCGGCGGATTGACTGGATCCACCTCGAATTGAATCATATTTTCTCTGTTCGCGCTCATTGGCTTTCCTCATTGAAATCACTCGGATTCTGTTACCCCGTACGACATACACTACGCGACAAACACGCGTCCCAGTAAGCTGCCTAGCACAATCCGCCGTTCCTGCGCGGGGATCAGGACGCCAATTCCAGGCGCGCGCTCTTACGGCGACGGCGTTATCAGTCGCAACCCCGGCAATCCTGAAAAATCGCCTGGGTTGAGGGTCAGGAGCGCGTAGCCATTCTCAACTGCCTGAGCGGCGATCCACAGATCGTTATAGCGCGGTCGGGGCGATCTTCCGACCTGGCGTAGTGCAGCGGCGAGGATACCGAAGGTTGCGGCCGTGTCAGCTGTCACAGGCAGAATAGGGCGGCGACCCAGCTTGTAAACCTGGGCGTAGCGGCGCGCGCGCAGGGCTGGATCGGCGCAAATTTCCACGCCGAAGCGCAACTCACCCAGAGAGACGGCCGACAGGTAAACCGACTGCTCACCACAAACTCGCGCAACCTCCGCCGCACTCAAACGCTGGGCTAAGCGCTCAATCCAAATACAAGTATCGAGGATCACGCCCACGGGTTGCGTACAGACTCATCAAAATCACCGCGGCTATCTTTCAACCACGCATCAGCTTCCTCGGGAGAGAGATTTTCGTCCAGGTCAGCGAGCGCTTGCATGGCCGTCATGTGAGGTGCTTCGGGAGTAATTCGGGCGATGATTATCTCGTTGCGCTCTACGATGACGGTCGCGCCCTGAGTGACCACCTTGTCCAGAACCTCTCGAGTGCGCCGAGCTAAGTCGGTAGCACGGATGGTTTGCATGATTCAGTCCTCATATAATACGTATTGATGCGTAATATACATTATAGAATACCTATTGACAAATCGGCGTCCTGATCTTTGAGAGCTATCGGAAAACATCCGATTTCAAGTAGCCAGCCGAAAGGTATATAAAGAAAGGATGAGCGGCTCAAAACGCACGTCGATGACGCTTGAAGAAATGCGTGTAGCGTGCGAGCGTGGAGAAAGCAAAACAGACTGGGCGCGTGTACGGGCAGCCATTCGGCAGGGCGAAGACCCAGCCGAAGCCCGGATGCCAGTGGCGCGCGCATCTGAATGGAACGGCCCCTTGAAGTAGCGGACACAGACACACGCTTAAAATAAGCGATAGGCGTATGACTG
>LXRJ01000020.1 GCA_001684025.1 Candidatus Glomeribacter gigasporarum
TTTTTTATCGATATCGACACACATATTTTCTGCAAACCTAAAATACAGGAATTTTGGAAGAAATATAAAAACTGCAGGTCGCGCGCTTATGCAATTACGCACGGTGAATGCGGGTTAAGTCAAGTCCTCTATCAAGAAGCAAACAGTATCAATATTCTCTATTCAAGCGAAAAAATTTTAAAAAAGTCCTTATCTCTTCTCCATTCCAAAGACTTCGATTTCGATCTGTTTTTTCATCTTCTTTCGGATACACATTTTCATATATTCAAGAAATATTTATTTTCTACGCCTCAAATGAGCGTTGACAGGACAAAACTTGTTTTTATCAATGAATTGAGAAAAATTCTTGAATCCAGCAACCACACCCATTCATTTGGATTACAGCTTCTAACGCTATTCTCCGCCCCTTTCTTGAAACGCGACCTATATTACCGGGAAATTTACGATCTATCCCAATTGCAAATTGCTTTGGAAATCTGCCAATCGCCATTGGTAGAGAAAATTATTTTAGAATATAGAAAAAGAGGGTCTTTGAGTAATCAAAAGCCATGGAATATGTTATTGATTCAGCTAGGTGTCCAGTAGTTTTCAGTACGGCACACGCGCAACAACGTGAACAGAGAACAGAGAAAAGCGCAGCAGCACACTGAAAATTTGATGCCCTCAAAATGGTAACTTAAAACCGGGCGGCAAAGACAGTGCGCTCGCAATATTGCCGATTTCCTCTTCAGCCGCCGCACAGGCTTTCCGAGCCGCATCATTAAACGCAGCGGCAACTAAATCTTCAAGCATCTCTCTATCTTCATCCAGCAGGCTCGGATCAATTGACACGCGCCGCACCTCATATTTACAGCTCATCACGACCTTAACTAATCCAGCGCCTGCGGTACCCTCCACTTCGATCAAAGCAAGTTTTTGTTGCTTCTTCTGCATTTCTTCTTGCATTTGCTGGGCTTGTTTCATCAAGCCGGCGAGTTGACCTTTCATCATGAACTAAAACTCCTTAAGCATTGAAATATTTTCAGAACCTGCGCACGATCTTATCGATCACTGAACCGAGCCCGGAATCAGAGTCGCACCAAAATCGCGCACCAGCGCTTGGACAAAAGCGTCTTGCTTGAGTGCGCGCTCGGCTTCTTGCTGGCGTTTCACAGCTGCTTGATCATCAACAGAACGCACGCCATTTAACGCATCCAGCGCTGCACGCGCAGGCGACGCGCCTGCAACTGTGTTCGCCTCCGTCCGAGACGCGGGCGATGACTGTTTGAGCGCTGGCAATAGAGCGGGCCTGCTTGCTTGAACAGGCTGGAACGCAAGCATTCTAAGCAGCGTCATCGTAAAACCCGCGTATTCGTCCGGCGCTAGCCCCAGCTCACTGCGTCCAATCGTTGCAATTTGATAATAGAGCTGGACATCTTCAGGCGGCAACGCGCTTGCGAAGCGGCGGATATCTTCTCCATTCACCTCTGTATCAGGGACTGAATCCGGCGCATATTGACTCCATGCGATTTGATGCAGCAGACTCGCCAAATCTTGCAGCGCCTGCGCAAACGATACACTGTGCGCCGCCATTTCATCGCCAAGACCAAGAATAGCAGCGCCGTTATGTTCAACAACCGCATCGAGCAGCCGAACCAAATAACGCTGCTCCACTGCGCCAAGCATATCCCGGATCGCTTCAACGCTTAAGTCGCGCGCCGCGTACGCAATCGCCTGATCGGTCAACGACAATGCATCGCGCATACTGCCGTTCGCCGCACGCGCCAGCAAATGGACCGCGCGCGGTTCGAAGCGCACATTCTCTGCTGAAAGTATTTTTTCAAGCGCCGCAGCAATTTGCGCTGCCGGCATTTGCTTCAGATTGAATTGAAGGCAGCGCGATAGCACGGTCACGGGAATTTTCTTTGGATCCGTTGTCGCTAAAATAAATTTGAGATGCGGCGGCGGCTCTTCAAGCGTTTTCAACATTGCATTGAACGCGTGATTCGTCAGCATATGCGCTTCATCGATCATATAGACCTTAAAGCGCGCTGCAACCGGCGCGTAGATTGCGCGCTCAAGCAACGCAGACATGTCGTCGACGCTCCGGCTGGATGCGGCGTCCATTTCAATATAATCAACCGAGCGCGCCGCATCGATTTCAACACATATTTTGCATTGGCCGCATGGCGTTGCGGTGATGCCCGTCTCGCAATTGAGCGCTTTAGTCAGAATGCGCGCCAACGTGGTTTTTCCAACGCCGCGCGTACCGCTGAATAAATACGCATGATGTAGGCGCTGTTGCTCAAGCGCATGCGTGAGCGCTTTAACCACATGTTCTTGCCCGACCAATGACGCGAAGTCTTTCGGCCGCCATTTACGCGCAAGTACTTGATAAGTCATGGAAAGAGAAAAGAGAGGCGACGAGCCAGATCCTCGGCACTAGCGGAAAACGGCTGTGGCTGCTTCGTTCCCGACCTGACCCGGTTGACCGCGCCGCCATGCGAGGAGGCCCGTCGTGCGCATTCTAGCATCGCACATCGAGGAAAGTGAAATGTGTGCGACAAACCGCTGGCATATATCGGCTGAGTTTTATTCCACCACTAAGCGGCGGTTATTTTCATCAATTTTTATCAAACGCATCGTTAGATCGAGCCATTGCATATCTTCCACGCTCCTGAAATCGTTTCTATACTGAGATAGTTGAATCATCAAACTTTTGCCTAGATTCTCATCCTGTATATGACCTAAGATTCCATTCCGGATGCGTTCAAATGGATTTTGTGTTAAAAAAGGATTATTCCGGTAAGCAATATACCATTTTGTCAACGCTTCAATTGAGGAAGGCAAAGTACTGAGTTGATTGTCATTCAATTTAAGCTCCGGCTCTAAAGCCGCTGTATTTTCCAAGTTCCCGATCATATCCGGGAGAAATTGGATTTTATTCCCGGACAAATCCAGTATTTCGATATCTGTTAAATCGCTTATTTCAACGGGAATTTCAGGAAGATTATTGTTTGCCACATTAAAAAATGCAATTTTTGGATTATTCCGGATCAAATCACCCTCAATTTCTTCCAAACCGCAATTATTGACGTTAAAATGTTCAATTTCCGTCATCAGGTTCAT
The DNA here is from genome assembly GCA_001684025.1 of Candidatus Glomeribacter gigasporarum. Taxonomy (GTDB): domain Bacteria; phylum Pseudomonadota; class Gammaproteobacteria; order Burkholderiales; family Burkholderiaceae; genus Glomeribacter; species Glomeribacter gigasporarum_A. Next base: position 3,109 of record LXRJ01000020.1, read on the forward strand.
GGATATAGGCAATCTTTTCAGATTCTTTGCATGGTTGATTTCGAAATGCTGAATTTTCCGGAATTTATCAAAGCCGAATATTTCGGGTAATTCTGTAATGCTGATTTGATGTGCTTCAGAAGCATCTAACTCTGCTCCAAAGGCATTGACCACAAAATATCGTCCTCCAAACTGCTCAATGTCTTCACCATTCAAACAATCATAAATCGCGTTTTCTACAATTTGAATGTCTTGAGTAGGAACCTCTTCCTTTATTTGCTGATCTTTCCAGTATTCAATGGCCGCCTGCATTTCCGGCTCGACGGAGAATCCTGCTATGATATTTTCCACTCCTGGTATGTTTGGAATCATGGATATTCTCCACAGATTTTGCATAATTTTGTTTATAATATGTAGTTTTGCTCAATGCAGGTATAGGCAAAAGCCTTGAAACAACGCGGTACAAGCTGTAATGCTTCTGCCAATCTTGTATTTAAATACTTCTATTCAATCGTGGCAACAATCAACCGCGCGCTCGTGATCGCACCCAACTGGATTGGCGATGCATTAATGGCGCAGCCCCTCTTTAAACTGCTGAAGGCGCTGTATCCCCGCTTGATTATCGATGCCGTCGCGGCGCGCTGGGTCGCGCCCGTGCTCGAACGGATGCCGGAAATTGAGGAAGTCTATACCACCGATTTCATCCGTCAAAAATTGCAGTTATGGCGCCGTTGGCAAACCGCGCAAACGCTGCGCGAAATGAAATACGACGCCGCCTATATATTGCCGAATTCAGCAAAATCCGCCCTTATCCCATGGTTTGCAGGCATCGGGCTGCGCATTGGTTATCACGGAGAATACCGCTATGGACTATTGAATGTACGGCATATAAATCCGCATAAGAAAGAACGGCCGCCGATGGTGCGGCACTATGCGGCGCTTGCATACGCGCCAGGCGCGCCGATGCCGGATCGCCTGCCAAAACCTTATCTTCAAATCGCATCCAGCGAGCAGGCTCGGATTTTAACGCGTTTTTCGTTGGAGACTCAAGCCCCGCTCATTGTATTTTGTCCGGGCGCTGAATATGGACCTGCAAAGCGCTGGCCGGCTGAACATTTTGCAACACTCGCGCAATTCATCGCTCAGGCATTCCCGTATACCTACATTGTTGCGCTCGGCGCATCGAAGGATGCGCCGCTTGCGCAGGCCATTGCTGACCGAGCGCCGCACGTGCGCAATTTATGCGGACACACCACGCTGGATGAAGCCTGTGCATTGATTGCATCTGCCAGCGCCGTGATTAGCAATGATTCAGGGCTGATGCATATTGCCGCAGCAACGCGGCGGCCCCTGCTCGCGCTCTATGGATCCAGCGATCCGCGCCACACGCCGCCGCTTTCAAAGACCGCGCGCGTGCAATGGCTGCAACTTGAATGCAGCCCGTGTTTTGCGCGCGAATGCCCGCTGGGCCATTTGAAATGCTTACGTGAACTAAAGCCGGAACAGGTATTTGAATCGCTGCGCGATATGTTGCGCGCAGTATCGAGCGATCACCTCTTACGAGAGAGGAGCGAGGCCCTTCATTGTTGAAGCAACACCGTTGCAAAGTTCTGCCGACCATACGGGCTGACGCGATAACCAGAAACTGTATGGCGTATTAATGCAACCGCATTCGGATAGCCCAGCGGTATCCAGAGCGCCTGCTCATGAATGATCCGCTGCGCATCGAGATATGCTTGCGTGCGCTGCGCCCGATCTGAGCTGATACGCGCTGCCCGAATCAACCGATCCAGTTCTAGATCGCAAAAGCGTGCAAAATTCATTCCGGCCTTCACCGCTGCGCAACTGAATTGCGGCGTCATAAAGTTGTCCGGATCACCATTGTCCCCGCCCCACCCCATAAATAACAACGCATGCTCGCCCTGTTTTGCGCGGCGGATTAACTCGCCCCACTCGACGATTTTCACTTTGGCGCGCACGCCGATCTTCGCCAGGTCGGATTGCAACAATTCAGCGCCAATCTTTGGATTGGGATTCAGAATACTCCCGCTCGGACGCGTCCAGATCGTCGTTTCAAAACCGTTCGGATAACCGGCTTCAGCCAGCAGTTCCGCAGCCCGCTTAGGGTCGTACGGCCATGGTTGAATTCCTGTTGCATAACTCCACGTCGACGGCGGATACGGATGATTTGCCGGGGTCGCCGTACCATAAAAAACGGCTTTTAGATAAGCGGCGCGGTCAAATGCAAGGTTAAGCGCTTGCCGGACTTTCTGATTGTCCAGCGGTTTGCGCTGGGTATTTAACGCGACAAAAGCAGTCATAAATGCCGGCGTCTCGACCACTCTGATCTCTTTTGACACTTTGCCTTGCTTGACCGCAAACACATCTTGCGGCCGTGGCGACAGGGCAATCTGGCACTCGCCTGCTTTTAATTTCTGCATCCTAACCGCGGCATCGGGCGTAATCGCATACAACAACCGGTCAACCTTTGGACGCGCGCCCCAATAGCGGGGATTCGCATCGTAGCGGATCAGCGCATCCTTCTGATAACCGCGCAATATGAACGGGCCTGTGCCAATGGGCTTTGTATTCATGTCCGTCGTGCGTTTGTCCTTTAACAACTGATCAGCATATTCTTTTGAATAGATTGACGCAAAACCCATCGTCAATATCGGCAGAAAAGTAGCCGCCGGCTCGTTCAGAGAGAAACGCACCGTCATCCCGTCCAGCTTATCAATCGATTTGATCCGTTGCGAGAGCTGCATCGCTTGCGCATGAGGAAAACCACCGCTAGCTGATACGCGATGCCATGGATGATTTGGAGTAAGCATCCGCTCGAAGCTAAAAATCACATCATCCGCATTCAATGCCCGGTTGGGTTTGAAATAGGGTGTCGTCTGAAATTGCACCCCAGAACGCAAATGGAAGGTATAACTGAGCCCATCGTCGCTGATTTCCCAACGCTCGGCGAGCGCGGGTATCACCGCGCCCGTCGATTCATCGAGCGCAACCAGGCCGTTAAAGAGCAGATCAGCGGATGCATTGGTCGTAATAAACGAATTGTATTGAACCACATCAAAACCGTCCGGACTGCCTTCTGTACATACGGTTAACGATTTCGCGGCGGCTATGAGCGGCAGCCCCAGCAAGACAAGCGCTGTATAAAAGAGCGTTTGTTTAATCTGCATCATGTCCTCCAAGAATGATATAGAGTGATCGATATAAACGCTTCAAGCATGCGCTGCAGATCAATGCACTTCCAAACCAGTGTAGAAGTCATTTCATCAATGGCTTCTAACAATTTGAATGTCCTTACATTTTCTTCGCTTTGATCTGCGTGACCAGAAAATCCAGCACCGGAATCACGCCTTCAAGACTATTCGTCATAGCGGGCGAAGTTTCATATTTGCCCTGCACAATCAGAGCAGGCGTAGCTGTAATTTTGTAGTCAGCCATTAATTTATTGTCACGCTGCACTGCATTTGCAGTCTCAAAAGAGTGATAAGCCGCCAAAAAATTTTTCTGATCGACGCCCTTTTTTTCTAGAAACGCCGCCTGCGCCTCAGGCGTCAACAGATAATTCCGATCGGTATGAATGGCTTTGAAGATTTTGGGCGCCAATTGATCCGCCAGATCAAGCGCATCCAGCGCATGATAAAGCTTCTGATGCGGCACTAACGCTTTGTTAAAAGCAAGCGGCACACGCTTGAGAACGATGTCTGAACTTTGCTTATGAGCCCATCCTGTCAGCACGGGTTCAAAATGTTCACAATGCGGGCAGCCATACATGAAAAATTCAAGGATTTCGATTTTTCCCGCCGGCACATCGACCGATTGCGGACTTTCTAATACCTTGTAATTCTTGCCGGCCTGTGGTATGGAAGGTGGAGCCGCCGCCTGAACCGCACATCCAATCCATATCATTCCCATTAACAGCAGCTTCTTCATTTTCATTCCAGATTTCATTTTTCACGGAACCGGATTACCACCGTACGGATGCCTGCTTCGGACAATTGCCGGCGCACATTCTTCATTTGATCAAATTGCTCAAACGGGCCCACCTGGACACGATAATAATCATAATCGTGTTTGTACATATTGTAATGCTGGCTTATTTTGGCTTCAAAACCTTGCAGAGCAAGCTCAGCGCGCCGCGCCTCGGCATCGCCGCGCACCCTATACGTGCCGGCCTGCAAATAATAGCCTGTGTTGATCTTTGCGCGCGGCGCTTCAGACACTGGAGGACGGCCTGGAGACGGCGCTGGATTGACTCTAACAAACCTCTCTCTCTCTGGCAGGCGTCCAGACGTTTGTTCAGCGGGTGGGGACGGGGAGGGCACTTCAATGATTTGCGCCTCGTCTAATGGCGCTTCAGATACATCCTGCGTTTGATTCTCCGTCTGTTCAGGCCGCGTATCGCTCAGCGTAGCGGCGGGCGGTGCTTGTACAGGCTCGGCCGGCGCACGTCCCTGCAGCGGGCGGTTTGGGTCAGACGACGAAGGATTGAGCGGAGTCAAGTGCTCAGGCGTCGAATTTTTTTGCACGATAGGACTCGGAGAGCGGGTGATATATAGCGCAACCGCGATAGCAATCGCAAGCCCGGTAATCAGTCCCAGCACAAGCCCAATAAACATACTCCCGTTCTGCTTCTGGACGCGGTGTGATTTTGTCATCGCTTGAGTCAATTGGAAATGTTCTACATTTTCGTGGGTGCACGCACACCCAATACGGCTAAGCCGTTCGCAAGCACTTGGCGCGTCGCTGCAATCAATGCAACGCGCGCCGCGCGTCTTACCTCATCCTCGACAAGGATGCGCTCGGCATTGTAAAAGGTATGAAAGCGACTCGCGAGCGCGCGCAGATAAAAAGCAAGGGCATGCGGCGCCAGATCATCGGCAGCGCGTCTGAGCAGATCGGGATAATCCGCTAAACATGTCAGAAGCGCGCGCTCGCTTTCACTCGTCAATGCCGTGGCGTCTGTGTCTACAAGCTGTTCTTCTGAACCACCCCACTGCGCAAGCGCCGAGCAAATCCGCGCATGTGCGTACTGTACATAATAAACGGGATTTTGATCATTCTGCTGCACCGCGAGATCGATATCGAAGACAAACTCCGTATCGGCGCGCCTTGACGCCAGAAAGAAACGTACCGCATCGCACCCGCGTCGGATCGTTTCGTCTTCATCCGATAAAGCATTTGCTTCGGACGAGGCGCGTGCGCCGCCGGACCATTCAATCAGATCGCGTACCGTGACATAGCTGCCCGCACGCTTTGATAATTTCACTTCCTGCCCATCACGCACCACCGTCACCATTTTATGCAGCACATACTCAGGATATCCTTTCGGCACGCCTTGCGCCAACTGTTGCAAGCCGCCGCGCACGCGCGCCACCGTGCCGTGATGATCCGCGCCCTGGATATTAATCGCGCGCGTAAAGCCGCGCTCCCATTTGGTGAGATGGTAGGCGATATCCGGTACGAAATAGGTGTAAGTACCGTCCGATTTACGCATCACGCGATCTTTATCGTCGCCTTGCTCGGTCGTTCTTAACCAGAGCGCACCGTCTTTTTCATACGTTTTATCTGCCGCGCACAGCGCGTTTACAGTTGCATCGACGCGTCCAGTGCAATATAGGGACGATTCGAGATAATACTGATCAAATTGAACGCCCAGCGCTTGCAAATCAGTATCCTGTTCGCGGCGCAAGTACGCAACAGCAAAACGCCGAATGGCCTCTAGATCATTCACATCGCCCCTTCCCTGAACCATTTCTCCTTCTTGCGTGACAATGGCCACACCTGCCCGATAGTCACGCGCAATATCGGCAATATATTCACCATTGTAGGCAGCCTCCGGCCAATCGGCATCCCCGGGCTGAAGACCACAGGCGCGCGCAGCAACGGACAACGCCAGATTCTGAATCTGAACGCCGGCATCGTTGTAATAGTATTCGCGCTGCACCTGCCAGCCCTGCGTTGCGAGCAAATTCGCCAGCACATCCCCCAATACGGCCTGGCGCGCATGACCGACATGCAGCGGTCCGGTTGGGTTTGCGGAGACGAATTCGATTAACACCTGCCGGTCATCCTTCGGCGTTGATGGCTGCAAGCCAAACTGCGCTTTTTGCGCCAATATCTGCGCAACCACGGCCTGCTTTGCTTGCGTAGATACGCGCACATTAATAAAACCTGGCCCTGCGATTTCAACCGATTCAATCAAGCCGCGTGCGCGCGGATCTGCCTGAACCGCATCCGCCAGTTGCTGCGCCAGCTGGCGCGCGGGCATTCCCCATACCTTGGCCTGCTGAAGGGCAATCGTGCTCGCAAGATCGCCGTGCGCAGCGACTTTAGGCTGTTCTAGCGTAATAGGCGTATCCGTAGGGGCGGAAGACGGATTAGGATGCGCCAGTCCCCGGACCGCATCGGTAAAAATCTCTTCAATCATTTGTTTTTGTACGGACAGCATGCTGCATCAATAGAATTGTGGAGGTGTTTTTATGGAATATACCTTACGATGCCCGCTCACTTTGAACGAAAATTAATGGATCGCGACGCCCTCACTGCATTGCGCGCGACTCTCCCGGCGCCGGTCATTTTCACCAACGGCGTCTTTGACATTCTGCATCGCGGCCATGTCAGTTATTTAGATGCCGCGCGCGCGCTCGGCGCATGTCTGATTGTCGGCATTAATAGCGACGCTTCCGTCCGCACGCTGAACAAAGGCAATATAGGCGAGCAGCGTCCGATGAATGGTGAAGCGGACCGGATGGCGCTTGTTGCCGCGCTCGAAAGTGTCGATTGGGTGGTGCGCTTTAAAGAATCGAATCCAATCGCATTGATCGAAGCCCTGCGGCCCGATGTTTTGGTCAAAGGCGGCGATTACGATATGAATGCACTGCCTGAGGCGGCATTAGTACGAAATTGGGGCGGCCGCGCGGTGTCGATCCCGTTTGAACACCCACGCTCGACGACCGCGCTATTGCGCCGCATCCGCGCGCAAACGCGCTGACGCATGCCCCTGCGCAATCCGCGCAAGACCTAATAACACCAGATGTTCGCAATACGTTGTGTCCATTGCCAGCAACGGCCGGATACGCGCCGCATCGCCGCCGCTCAGCACGCACCGCACGGACGCATTCAAACGCTGCTTAGCCGCATGCCAGACACGCTCAATTAAGGCAGCTTGCGCAAGCCGCGATCCGGCACACAGCGCGGATTGCGTATCCGTTGCAAAACACGCGTGTGCATCTGCACGCGCGTGCGTTGCGCACGCATCCTCATCTTCCGGCGTCAGCATCGGCAGTAACGCAGTATGCTCGCCCAGTGCCTGCATCATTAAACGTCCGCCAGGTGTAATCAATCCGCCTGCAAAATGCCCGGTTGTATCCAGTAAATCCAGCGTCATTGCTGTCCCAAGCGTTGCAATCAATACAGGCTCATCCGGCCAAGCAAACCGCGCGCCAATCAGGTTCGCCCATCGGTCACTACCGAGTTGTTGAGCGTCGCGATAGCCATTGCGCACTCCGCACTGATGCGTTTGTGCACAAATCGTATGGAATGGAATGTCCGGCCAGCGTGTGCGAATGAGCATTTCGATGCGCTGCGCGCTGCGCTCGCCGGCCACATTGGAAATCCAGACACTGCCTGGTGCAGGCAAATCTGACCAGTTGGGTTCTGCAGGTAGCGCGCCGCGCGCAGGTGTCTGTACAAAAACCCCCTGCTGCGTGAAAGGCGTGCTACCGTCCTCAGTCAGCGCCCATTTGATGAACGTATTACCTGCGTCAATCAGCAGAAAAGGGAGAATAGATTGGGACCGCGCCGTCATTTCGTCACTTCGCGCGCGCGAAAGATAGCAATTTCACTGAAAAATGCGCTAGGAGGCAGCGGAGAATTCCTCAGGCGTCAGCGCCCTAATCGCAAGTGCATGAATACCCTGCTGCATCCATGGCTGCAACGCTTCATAAATTCGCCGATGGCGGGCGATACGCGTTTGCCCCGCAAAATCTTGGGAAACAATCAGCACGCGAAAATGCCCGCCCGCCTGCGTACCGGCATGCCCCGCATGCGCTGCGCTCTCATTTTGAACGGCCAGATGAACTGGCGTGAAGCGGTTCCTCAATTGCGCTTCGATACGCGCAGGCAGCGCGGCAGCGTCTACTCCTTCGGCAGGTACTTGATCAGCCATATACTTTGCGCAATGATAAAAATCGCCAGGCACGCCGTGGTGCCAAATAGTTTAAAGTTGACCCATGCTCCGGTCGAAAAACGGTACGCCACCACCAGATTGAGTAATCCCAGCGCAGCGAAGAACATCATCCAGGCGATGTTGAGTTGACTCCAGATGCGGGATGGCAACGTCACTTGTTTGCCCAGCGCCGCCTGAATCAAATTTTTTCCAAATCCGAACTGCGCAATCGCCAGCGCCGCCGCGAATAACCCATACAGCGCGGTCGGCTTCCACTTAATAAATATTTCGTCATGCAAAAATAGGGTCGCGCCGCCGAATACGGTGACGATACCCAGACTGACCCACAACATCGGATCAACGCGCCGGTGCCAAGCCGCCATCCATACAATCTGAACCAGCGTTGCCGCCATCGCCACTGCCGTTGCAGCAAAAATCCCCCATAGTTTGAACGTCAGGAAAAAGAGAAGGAGCGGAAAGAGATCAAATAGGAATTTCATACGCCTTATTTTATCCTAGCCAGCGGCGCGCATTGCGGAACATCCTGAGCCATGGACTCTCCGCGCCCCACTCGGGCGGGTGCCAGCTCATCTGCACCGTGCGGAAGACGCGTTCAGGATGCGGCATCAGGATCGTAAAACGGCCGTCTGGCGTAGTCACGGCCGTAATGCCGGCGGGCGATCCATTCGGATTGAATGGATAGCGTTCTGTCGGCGCGCCATCATGATCGATATAACGCAACGCGACGTGCACCGCGTTGAGATCTCCTTGCTGCGAGAAGTCCGCCCGCCCTTCTCCATGCGCAACCGCCACCGGCAGCGTTGAGCCCGCCATGCCGTCGAAGAACAACGATGGCGATTCTGTAACCTCGACCAGCGACAGCCGCGCTTCAAACTGTTCAGATGTATTACGGCTGAATTCCGGCCAGGCCTCAGCGCCTGGAATCATAGACCGTAGCGCGCTCATCATTTGGCAACCATTGCATGAACCCAGCGCAAACGTATCGCCGCGCTTAAAAAATGCGCTGAACATTTCGGCTAGCCGCGCGTTGAATTGAATCGTTTTGGCCCAGCCCCGTCCGGCGCCAAGCACATCACCGTATGAAAAACCGCCACAGGCGACGAAAGCGGTGAAGTCCGCCAAAGACGCGCGGCCGGCAAGCAAATCGCTCATCGTTACATCGCCGGCAGCGAACCCGGCGCGATCAAACGCATAGGCCATTTCAAGATGTGAATTAACCCCCTGCTCGCGCAAAATCGCGATGCGCGGGCGCGCACCCGACGCAATGAAGGGTGCTGCGATATCGTCTTCCGGATCGAAGCTCAAATGCGCGGCCAATCCTGGATTTTGCGTATCCAGCAGCATATCGTATTCAGCGTCCGCGCTCGCTGGATTGCCGCGCAGTCGCGCGATGCGCCAGCTGGTTTCACTCCAGGCACGCTGTAGATCGACGCGTGGCGCGCTGAAGATCTTTTTCGCATCGCGCCAGATTTCAATCGTATCGTGCGCATTCAATTGACCGACGACGGAGCTGCAATCCGCTAAACCCTGCGCCCGCAACACTGCAAAGACGGCTTCGCGGTCGGCGGTGCGCACTTGCACCACAGCGCCCAGTTCTTCGGTAAAGAGCCCGCGCAGCGTCCGCTCTTTGCGCCGGCCAGTAATTTGTTGCGCCCAGTTTTTAGCGTCGCCGTAATCAGACTCGTGCCCATGTTCAAGCGTCAATAAATCGACATTGAGCGAGACGCCGACATGGCCGGCAAATGCCATCTCACACACGGTTGCCCACAAGCCGCCGTCCGAGCAGTCGTGGTACGCGAGTAATTTGCGCTGCGCCGCCAGTTGTTGAATCGCGGTGAAAAAGCGTTTCAAATCTTCTGGATCATCGAGATCCGGGGGGATAGCGCCCGCCTGCTGCGTTACCTGCGCCGCAATACTGCCGCCGAGGCGATTCCGCCCGCGTCCCAGATCAATCGCAATCAGCACCGACGCGCCGCATTCGTCTGGACGCCGCAGCTGAGGGACCAAATGAAGGCGAACATCGGCGACCGGCGCAAATGCGGAAATAACCAACGAGACCGGTGCAATCACTTCTCTCTCGCGTTCTCCGTCGCGCCAATGCGTGCGCATCGACAGCGAATCCTTGCCGACTGGAATACTCAACCCCAACGCTGGACAGAGTTCAAGACCCATCGCGCGCGCCGCGTCGTAGAGTGCGGCGTCTTGACCTGGACTGCCGCACGCTGCCATCCAATTCGCCGATAGTTTGATCTCTGAGAGTGCTGCAATCGGCGCACTGGCAAGATTGGTAACGGCTTCGCCAATCGCCATGCGCGCTGAAGCCGGCGCATTGATCACTGCGATGGGTGCGCGTTCAGCCATCGTCATTGCGTTGCCGCAATAGCCCGCGTAATCCAGCGCGGCAATCGCGCAGTCCGCAACCGGCACTTGCCACGGCCCAACCATCGGGTCGCGCACCGACAAGCCGCCGACGGTGCGGTCGCCAATCGTAATCAGAAACGCTTTGCTGCCGACGCTTGGATGCCTGAGTATGTCAAACGCCAGTTCGTCCAGATGGCATCCGGTCAAATCCACAACCGCGCAGTTTGTCTTAACACGCTCAACAGTGCGATGCAGCCGCGGTGCATGGCCGAATAACAGATCCATTGGCACATCCACGAGCATTGGGACACCACTTTCAGGACCGACGAGCTGCAATTGTCGCTCATCGGTGACAACGCCCACCACTGCATACGGGCAGCGTTCGCGCCCACAGATCGCCTCAAAGGTCCGCCGCGCATCGGGCGCAATCGCCAGCACATAACGCTCCTGCGCTTCATTGCTCCAAATCTCGCTCGGCGACATACTCCGATCTGCAAGCGGGATACAGTTTAACTCAATGCGCGCGCCTTTGCCTGCGCTGTGCACAAGCTCAGGCAGCGCATTCGACAAACCGCCTGCGCCGACATCGTGAATGCTCAGAATCGGATTCTGCTCACCTATCTGAATGCACGCGTGAATCACTTCCTGCGCACGGCGCTGCATTTCTGGATTGGCGCGCTGGACAGAGTTGAAATCGAGCTCAGCGCGGTTTGCGCCCGCCGCCATTGAACTGGCCGCGCCGCCGCCCAAACCAATCCGCATCCCAGGGCCGCCGATCTGGATTAATAATGCACCCGCTGGTAAATCCACCTTATGGACATGCGCATCGGCCATATGGCCGATGCCGCCCGCAATCATGACCGGTTTGTGATAACCAAAGAGCCGGCCGCCAACATTCTGCTCATAGACGCGAAAATAGCCGCCGAGATTCGGGCGGCCGAATTCATTATTAAACGCCGCCGCACCGAGCGGGCCGTCGATCATGATTTTCATCGGCGCGGCGATCTGAGACGGATATGCGTACGGCGCAATCGCTTCGCCGCGCCGCGCGCGCGGTTGCGCGCAATCACGTAGCGTTTCCCACGGCGCCGACATATTCGGCAAGCGCAAATTTGACACTGAAAAACCCGTTAATCCCGCTTTTGCGCGCGCGCCGCGGCCGGTTGCGCCTTCATCGCGGATTTCACCGCCCGCGCCCGTCGCCGCCCCCGCGTGAGGCGCAATCGCGCTTGGATGATTATGCGTCTCAACTTTGATCAAGGTATGCGTGAATTCCTGATGACGCTGATACAAACGCTCTTTCCCGCTCGCATACCAGCGTTCAACATGCGCGCCAGCGATCACCGCGGCATTATCCGAATACGCGATCAGCGTGCCTTGCGGATGACGCGCATGCGTGTTTTTGATCATTTCAAATAAGGAATGCGGCTGCGCTTCGCCGTCGATGGTCCAGCGCGCATTGAAAATTTTGTGGCGGCAGTGTTCGCTATTGATCTGTGCAAACATCATCAGTTCGACATCGGTCGGCGCGCGGCCAAGCCGGCGAAAAGCCTCCCTCAAATATTCGATTTCGGCATCGGACAGCGCCAGACCAAGCGCAGTATTGGCAGAGGTGAGCGCATCCAAATCAATCGCGGCGAGCGGCGCTGCCGCCGGAATATCGAATAGACGCTGCGCAGTCCGATGTTCATTGATCACCGTTTCCGTCATTGGATCGTGTAGCGCGGCTTCAATGGCGGTATGCTTCTCATCCGAGCCGCTTTCTGAATTTCCAGATTGGATACGTCTCGTTTTTGATTCGAGCGTATATTCAATCCCCCGTTCAATGCGCATCACCCCCTTTAGGCCGCACTGATGCGCAATATCGGCGGCTTTGCTCGCCCAGGGTGAAATCATGCCAAAGCGCGGTATCACAATAAAACGCATGTTGTGATGCGCTTCTTCCGCATCCGCAGGCTGCATTTCATGCGCATCCAGGAGCGCGCACAGGCGCGTTCGCGCATCGGGTTTAAGCGGCTGTTCAGAAGCGACAAAATATAACGCCTGCGCGCGCACGCTGCTGATCTTGGGATCGATGGATTGAAGGCTCTGAAGCAGCCGCGCGCAACGAAAATCCAAAGCGCTTGCCGCGCCGGAAAAGTAATACACATCAGTCATGGAGATGGATTCGGGAAGAGCGGATGGATGGGATGCATATAAAATGCAGCCCGCACAGAATTTTATCGCGCCGCTTTGATCTGCGCTGCGCGTTGCGCCCTAAATACACCTATTCAGTACCCAACAAGTCATTTCTAAATAAAAAATGATGCATTATGACCGTCGATTGTGTGCCGCGACTACAGCAAGAATTCTGCTTGAAATACGCGCTGTGCATGTCAACCTCGACACACCTTTTATATTGACCTCCGGCCAGGCGAGTCCGGTTTATATCGACTGCCGGAAAATTATTTCATTTGTACGCGCGCGGCGCGCTTTAATGGAAATGGCCGAGGCCATCATTCTGTCTGAAATCGGCTTTGAGCAGATCGATGCCATCGCTGGCGGTGAGACTGCGGGTATTCCATTTGCCGCTTGGCTTGCGGAACGCTTAATGCTCCCGATGCAATATGTACGCAAGAAACCCAAGGGGTTTGGCCGCAACGCACAAATTGAAGGGCATTTGGATGAAGGCCAGCGCTTACTTCTGGTTGAAGATCTAACGACGGATGGCCTGAGCAAACGCAATTTCTGCACTGCGCTGCGTAACGCAGGCGTATCTGTGGATCATGTCTTTGTGCTTTTTCATTACGGCTTCTGCCCTGATGCGCAGTCCGTTTTCGACGAAATTAATGTTCAGTTGCACGCGCTTGCAACCTGGAGAGATGTATTAAGCGCCGCCCGCACCTTACAATATTTTGACTGCGCAACATTATCAGAAATTGAACAATTTCTCGATGCGCCCGCGCAATGGTCCGCGGCGCACGGCGGCGCCTAAGAACCTATTCACAATTTGTATAATGACGTCCTTATCCAGTGGTCTCAAAATATAGTTTCTCTGCCTCCACATTTTTATGGTGACCGTAGCTCAGTTGGTAGAGTCCTGGATTGTGATTCCAGTTGTCGCGGGTTCGAGTCCCGTCGGTCACCCCATCTAAAGCATTGTATTTATTCGGTTTTTTGATTTAAATCCACATCGAAAGTTCCGCTTTTTAAGTCCATCTTCCCAAATTGGGAACATGAATTAGTTTAAGGACTGGAGTGCCCCCCCTGGAACTGGACAACTTGGGCTATGAAAATTGAATCACTTTGGAGTGAACCCCTGAGGCTGGACAACTTGAGCTATGAAAATTGAGTCACTTGCCGAGCGAGTTTTGCTTCAAATTAACCCGATGACCTTGCGGCTGCAGGCATCCAGAATCACTGCCAAATAGACAAAGCCTGTTTCAACACGAATGAACGTAATATCGGCGATCCAGACTCGGTCCGACTTGTCAGGAATTCTGTTGCGATACAGATTAGGGAATATGGGCCAATCATGCTGGCTATCTGTGGTACGAACAAACCGACGTTTGGGCTTCATTCCCAAACCCTGCTGTTTCATGATCCGGGCCACGCGTTTGGGATTGATGCCATGGCCTTTTCCAGTTTTTCTCGATGTTGCGCAAAGCCAGGGAAAGCAATTTTCTGGCGGCCTCATCATTAGGGAAATGGCCGCGGTTTTTGACGATTTCATGTATCTCGCGCACGCTCATCCCGCGCGCATTATGCTGATCACATGATCGTCAAAACAGGGCAAGCGCCGCTGATATTTGGCTATGAGCTGCGGTTCAAAAGTTGAGAGCCGGTCACGCGGAATATTCAGAGCTCAATCGCCGGACGGGGTAATCACCGTCTTCGCGCGCCTGCCATTACGGTGATTGCCTGTTCTCCTCTGAGTGTTCTGTTTATCTAAATGAGGGTTCAGTTCAGCCTCGAGCATCCGCTCGGCCAACCGTTTCTTAAGCTGGCCAACCAATCCAGATTCGCCTAATAGCGATTTGCATCTTTGCTCTGGACTTGGCTGAGCAGTTGGTCAATGAACTCATCTGAAAATAACTTGTCTGTGTGCGTTTATTGGTTGCTCTTCTTCATCGCGATCATGGGGCGTCCTTATTATATTTGACATTTTCAATTCCGCTCTTTTCTTATTTAATCCGTCTCACCTCTTCTCGGGACCATACAGAGGATTCCGAGCACCGCCTAACGAAGCATCACGGCCTTGCAGCCATTTATGAAATGCCTTCTACTTCAGCTTTGTTTCGGTATACAGCACATACCGACGCACTTGAGGGCTTGGATCAAACTTCATCAGCTTCAATTTGTCCGACTTAGTGCGTTTGTTTTTGGTTGTGGTATAGAAATGACCGCTGCCTGCGCTGGACTCCAGCTTGATTTTTTCGCGTCCGCCTTTTGCCATCGATCACTCCTTAGATTTCGCCGCGCGCGCGCAGATCCGCAAGCACAGTATCTATTCCTTGCTTATCAATTAAACGCAGCGCGGCATTTGAAATACGCATCCGAACGACGCGGTTTTCACTTTCAACCCAAATGCGGCGGATATGTAAATTGGGCAAATAACGGCGCTTGGTTTTATTGTTCGCATGGGAGACATGGTGGCCGACCATCGGCCGTTTTCCGGTGACTGGACATTTGCGCGCCATGACACACTCCTAGATTTTGTAAAACTTAAAAGAATAAAAATATTGATTCTAGCAAATCAGAAAAGAATTTCGCACTATGTAGAAATAATGCTTGAAAAACGAAAGGCAACGTATTTCCTTCTTCCCCCAGCGCTAGAGCATATTCTGTTCGACAAACGACATGATCGAATTCGATGAAATAATGAAATGGTCCAGTAATCGAATATCAAATAGCGCGAGCGCGGTTTGAAGTTGTTTGGTTAAGTGGAGATCGGATGGACTCGGCTCGGCTTTTCCGGACGGATGATTATGGGCAACGATCAGCGCAACCGCATTGCATAGCAGCGCCTGCCGCGCAATCTTCTGCGGGTAGACGGCGGTGTGCGTCAGCGTGCCCTGCGACGATTCTTCCGCGCGAATCAAACAATGGCGCGCATCCAGATATAAACATACGAATACTTCATAAGGGCGTGTGCCAATCAGAAGTCTTAAATAATCCCGCACGGTATTGGGGGAATCAAACGATGCCGTGCTGCGTAGTTCTTCGGCGAGCGCGCGCTGGGTGAGCGCGCCAATCGCATGCAATTGGGCGATTTTCGCGGGTCCGATTCCGCGCACAGCGTTCAGTTCATCGCTTGGCGCGGACAGGAGCGCGCGCACTGAACCGAAACGGCTGATTAAGGCGCGTGCAAGGTCAACTGCGCTTTGTCCTTCCACGCCTACGCGCAAAAAAATTGCCAGCAATTCCGCATCTGATAAAGTGCTTGCACCATTCGTTGCGAGCTTTTCACGCGGGCGTTCGAGCTTCGGCCAACGATCAATGGTATGGTTTTGGCGTGCTTTTTTGATTTGTTTGCGCTCGCTGACAATGCCATCCGCCTGATTTTGATCAGCACGCTTTTGTTGACGCACCACGCTATTGGAGCGCAGATTGATTTCTGGATATTCGCGAACATGATCCACTTCTCTCCGTTTACAATCGAACGCGGTTCGCATGTCACACTTCATTACCGTCTCTCGTTTCCAGAAGGCGCTGATATTATCAATACCTTTGGTCACCGCCCTGCAACGCTGCTGTTAGGCGCGGGGCAGTTGGCGCCTTGTCTTGAAGACATTCTGCTTGGGATGAAGGCGGGCGACCATTCCGCCATCCAGTTAACGCCGGAGCAGGCGTTTGGAATACGTCAGGCGGAACGGATTGTTAAAGTGTCTCGCGCAACTCTGGATGCACATGGGGTGGATACGCATGCCCTCGCGCCCGGAGATAGGGTTGAATTCAACGCGCCGAACAGCAGACGTTGTGCGGGTATGTTTCAAAAATACGAGAAGGACGGCGTAGTATTCGATTTCAATCACCCGCTCGCCGGCCAGACGTTGATGTTTGAAGTGCGGGTCATTGCTGTTTTGTAAAAATGCTCTAGAAGCGCTATTGCTATGCCGGAATTTTCTTTCACAGATTCCGAAATTCTGCTCGCGCAGCCGCGCGGGTTTTGCGCTGGCGTGGATCGTGCGATTGAAATTGTCGAGCGTGCCCTCGCGCGTTTCGGTGCACCGATCTATGTACGGCATGAGATCGTCCATAACACCGCGGTGGTCGATGAGCTGCGCCGTAAGGGCGCGATCTTTGTTGAATCGCTCGACCAGATACCCGCGGACAGCACGTTAATCTTTAGCGCCCATGGTGTGTCAAAAAAAATTCAAAAAGAGGCAGAACGCCGTGGTTTACGCATCTTTGATGCCACTTGTCCACTGGTGAAAAAAGTACATGTTGAAATCGCAAAAATGCGCGCCGACGGTGATGAAATTGTGATGATTGGCCATCAAGGGCATCCGGAAGTCGAAGGCACGATGGGGCAGGTTCAGGATGGCGTTTATTTGGTCGAGGATGTGCGCGATGTGGCGGCGCTCAATATTGCCGATCCCAAAAAACTGGCGTATGTGACGCAAACCACTTTATCCGTCGATGATACATCGCAGATTATTTCAGCGCTGAAAAAGCGCTTCCCCAGCATTCGCGCGCCTAAGAAACAGGATATTTGTTATGCCACGCAAAATCGGCAAGATGCGGTCAAATTGATGGCGCCGCTGTGCGATATGGTGATTGTCGTTGGCAGCCCGAATAGCTCAAATTCGAACCGTCTGCGCGAAGTCGCCGAAAAGCGCGGTATTCCGGCGTATCAGGTCGATGCGCCGGAACAGATCGATCCAAATTGGCTCGCCGGTAAACGCCGGATTGGATTGACGGCCGGCGCATCCGCGCCCGAAGCGCTCGTACAGGCGGTGATTCAACGGCTACGTGAATTAGGGGTTAAGAGGGTGCGCCCGCTACGAGGAATAGAAGAGAATATGTCGTTTCCATTACCACGCGGGCTATAAGAGGTATAGCGAGTTCTCTCGCCTGTCAGTTGTGGACTACAAGCGCCTGCTGATTATACATATGCTCGCGATTGTCTTTTTAAGCTACCCCCTCTTTCAAGGCTTTCAAAACGCTTCCTACGGCGCTTTGCTCAGCATCCACTTCTTCGCCTATTTGCTCAGCGGCGTAAGCGGCATATCATGGGAAATGTTGGGAGATGCGTTTCCAAAAGCCGTGCGTTTTCGGCATGAGCTTCGCATTCACACCACCCAAGGTATCCATTTGTTCATCCTAAAAGGGACTACGCTACGCTCGTTTGGCTTCCATTTTAAAGTCTCAACGGCTTCAATCGCCACGCCGCGGGCAGCGCCAGTAGCCCGAAGAATAGGATGTAAAAGGCAGGGAACATGAGAGATCCGGTTTTTTGGATCATCCAAGTACAGATCAGCGGTGTTGTGCCCCCTAAAAAAACGGCTGGGAGCGTATACGCGAGATTCATTCCTCGGCAGCGCACAGCAGAAGGAAAATATCTTGCAAGCGCTTCCATCACCACCCCTGCGACGCTACTTGCAACGACTGCCAGTATTAATTGAGTTGCCAAGACGATAGAGGTAGAAGCCGATCGAAGACCGAACCATAACGGATAGACTGAAATGAGTGTCACAACAAGGCCAATCTTGACAATTTTCTGTACCCCCCAATATCGGGAAAATAGTCCGGCAGCTAAATAAAATGGAATTAATACGAGTAAAACAAGTACATTCGTAAACTGCGCCAGTGAGACTGAATAACCCAAGAATCGAGTTAAATAGGACGGCATCCAAACGGTCAGCACGTAAGAAAAAACTGTGACGGAAGAAAACAGCAAAGCTGCGTCGAGTAATGGTTGTTTCAAAAGTGAAAAAACGGAATCTGATCTACTACCTTGTTGAATTGGCAGATCATTGATTTCGCGTCGGATAAAACCGATTCCAATTGCAAGGGGAATTCCCAACAGAAACGGGATACGCCAAGCCCATTCCAGAATAACTGGACGGTCGAAGTATCGGAATAACAAAAAAGCAACGAGCGAAGCGAGTAAGGTACCCAATACTGAACTGACTGTAATAACGCTACACAATAGGCTTTTTCTATCGATAGGCGCAGCCTCAAAAATATAACAGGCGTTACCAGGCAATTCCCCACCCATTGCAAATCCCTGAATCAGCCGCAAAACAAGCAATGCGGTCGGTGCGAATAAACCTATTTCTTTATAAGTCGGTAGAAACCCGATCAATGCGGTTGGCACAGCCATCAACATAAGCACGATCTTGAGAGGACGAGCGCGGCCTACTCGATCTCCCATCACACCGAAAAGGAAGCTGCCTAATGGCCGGGCCAGATAGCCCACTGTAAAGACAGCGAAAGCCTGTATGACCCTGCTGACGGCATCAGAAGAACTGAAAAAAAGTTGACCGATGACATCCACCAGATACGCATAAATACTGACTAGAGTAAAGGAATGACTCAGCAGCATTAGACCAAAGCCTATCTGTTGCTGCGGATTTCTCCT
>LXRJ01000306.1 GCA_001684025.1 Candidatus Glomeribacter gigasporarum
GGGGGTGGGTCAATTTTCAGTGCATTTCCAGGCTCAGTTTTCGGTGCATTTCAACATCGCTGGATGACATTCACCGCGCCGCGTGGTCGATCATCTTCTCCGAGATGAATGGCGCAAAATTCAACTGGCGCACGATGGATTTTGAAGAAGCTCAATAAACGCTTGTCTGTACGGTTGGCTTAATCAGACTTTCGGCGGGGATATTCAATTGGGTGTGTAGATTGCGAATCATCTTGAGCGTCAGTGGACGTTTGCGATTCAGCACTTCATACACTCGATTGCGCTGACCAATCATCGGTTCTAAATCTTTCGGGGTGAGTTCAGCTTGTTCCATCCGGAATTTAATTGCTTCGACTGGATCGGGGGCATCAATCGGAAAATGTTTCGCTTCATACGCTTCAATCAGTGTGAGCAATACCTCAAAGCGTTCTCCATCGGCGCTATCCGGTTCAGGTTCGGCCTCGAAATAAGGTTTGACGGTATTGAGTGCATGCCGGTAATCGGCCTCGTTATGAATCGGCTTAATGTCCATTGGTATTACTCCATTTCAACTGTGTCCGCATTGATGGCGTCGTACTGTCGATGCGTACCGATAAATTTGATGTAGACCGCGCCGTAGCGATAGGCCACGGCCACGACCAAGCGATAGGCATTGCCCTTTAGGTTGAATACGACCCGACGGCTTTTAAGAATGCTGGCATGCCGATAGTGTGCTTTGATCTGATGCGAATTGTCCCAAGCAGCGTGTTTAACTTCATCCACCCACGCCTTGATCGGCTGTTCGGCATCCGGATGACGTTCCCAAAAATTCCTCAGAGTTCTAACGGCAATGATTCGCATTGGAACAGTATAGTCCCAAATAGGGACTAACGTAAAGGTTCAGGATGAAAGCATTCGGCGGTTTAGGCGCATTTGCGCTGCATCTGGTCAAGATTGAAGCGGAGGTTGCGCGAGCGGCGCATCATGGCTTAAAGAAAGTTGCCAGCGAGATCGAGAAAACAGCCAAAAGTCAATTCGGCCATTACCAGCAGGCCATCGGCGACTTTGATCAATGGCCGCCGCTTGCTGAAACGACGAAAGAAGATCGGGTACGTCAAGGGTATCCACCGGATGAACCGTTGTTGCGTTCA
>LXRJ01000333.1 GCA_001684025.1 Candidatus Glomeribacter gigasporarum
CGCATGTGAAGGTAGAAGGATAGTATCAATAGATACTAGGTGACATAAGTCACCCATCATAACTGAGTTCTCAGAACTGAGAAAGTCCTTCCTTACTGGCAGAATCACCTGCAACTTAACCTATTTTCAACGTACAGTGGTAGATAACTCTACAACCTCTTTAGAGGCTAGCCTTTTGGTTTTCAACCGTTGAATGGGGGATAAAGGTAAATCAATGAAGATAAAGCCTAAAGATTCAAAATGGATAAATCAGGGGTGAGTTTTCCTGTAAGAATGATGGTTAAATTGGATACTTAGGGGCCCAGGGAGCTTAACTCATTACCCCTTTCTCTTCTAGTCGGGCTCTTCAAAGGATAATCGGCATTGTCTCCCTTTGAACCCAAAAACAGTGCGTGTTGGATGCGGCTTGAGATAGCCTGATGGGGGCTTCTCTGAAGCCCCCCCCTAGGCCCTTGGTATGGTTGGGGAACTCCCCCATAGCAACCTGCTGCCATCTTTGCCTCTGCTATAGTCTCAGCTAAATGTTGGCGCCCTAGAGACTGCAACTTTCATGCTAGCAAGGATAGTTTATATAGGATAAAGCCGATCAAGCAAATATTGCTCTCTCTCGAATAGGAGGAATTCTTCTGAGCTATTGATATGCAAAGGAGCAAGAGTACTACAGTACTACGGTTAGAAGAGTAAAGGCAGAATACCCATATTTCTTATAACCCGAACGGATTGTGCTCTTAGTTTTAGTATCCCCGTTTATATAGCTAGGGTTAAATAGCTTGATACTCGTTTATCAATCCGGTATGAACTCCCCACGTAGACATCTCCTTTCCTTATTTAACCACGCATAGATACCGCTACGACCTTTAAGGGTTTCCTTGATTGTGCATCCTCCATAAAACTATGGACTGGTTTAAGGGTTTGGGTTAATGATTGTACAGGTTCCTGTATATCAGATATCGGCTTKYTWKCGTCAGCTTTGACG
>LXRJ01000354.1 GCA_001684025.1 Candidatus Glomeribacter gigasporarum
TCTATACATCCACGCATGAGTTAGCAGAGTCCGGTGGTTGGAATAGGTAGGCCCTCTCAGGCTTTCCCCTCCTCAGAACCGTGCATGCAAGTTTCCCCGCACACGGCTCAAGCGTTGCTCTTGCATCCCGACATAACCGTCGTACCATGTTACAACCCTAATTCGATTCAATTCAATGAATCATATGACCTTAGGGTCCGTAACATGTTTGATGTTCATCTTCATTACCATGATGAAGTTAAGTAGGTGAATTACCCCATTATAGACCCACTCTAAAGATAGTACGACTTAAAACGCGTACCCTTAATCTTGGGAGACCCTTACTGTCCCAATGAACAATTCTCTTAAACATGCTCGGAGCAACACCCATGTGTAAGTCTGCCTTCTTTCGAAGTAGATCAATGGATCTTATCCAATGTATTACGCATTGGCATTCGCTTCTTACACTGTCCTTTCCCCACTAGCCGATAGATGCAATTACTTGCATCCCTCCAAAGCTGTGGAGGCTATTGGGCTTACCCTGTTCCATCAGAAATACCTTAATGATTACCTTAGGGTCATACTCTACGCCGGAGGATATAAGGTTGATCGACTAACCTATTAAAAGCAAATTAGCCCATCCTCAATTCACCGTTTCAAGCACTTTCAGTGATCTGTTCTTACGACGCCTAATTGTATGTTAACTCGGGTTATCCATAGTAATCTAGCCTAGCAGCGTACCACCATGTGCTTAGATGGTTGTCTTACATTGTCCCTACAGCTTAGCACAAACTCGTTACCAACTATGCACCTGTAGGTGGGCTTATGGAGATCAACGTCCATAACGGGCTTGCACCGTATTACTTCTGATAGCTTAG
>LXRJ01000363.1 GCA_001684025.1 Candidatus Glomeribacter gigasporarum
AAAAAAATGTGTCACTTTTAAATCGCCGTTGACAAGGCTCATTTGCCCGCACATCTGAAGCCCCTGTGCGATCTGTCCACGCTGCGGCTGGAGTCCGGCTCTTTCGTGCAGGAAGATTTAAGGCAGCAGTTCTCAGATATTCTGTATTCCCTGAACATCGCCGATCAGACAGGCTATCTATACATTCTGATCGAGCATGTGAGCCAAGCAAGGCGGCTCACGCCGTTTCAAGTGCTGGGGTATCAAGTCGAAGCGATGCGGCAGCATGTGAAACAAGGGCACGATAAGCTCCCTGTGGTGATTCCGCTGCTGTTCTACAGAGGCGAGCAGTCTCCTTATCCTGCCCCCGTGGATGTCTTTGAGTGCTTTGAGGATCCGGACTTGGCCCGCAAGGTCTTTTTAAGCCCGATCCATTTAATTGATCTGAGCATTATCCCTGACGAAGAGTTAAGGGGCCACAGGAGCGTCGCGCTTCTGGAATTATTGCAAAAGCACATCAAGCAACGGGATTTGATGGAAATGGCGCACTGGTTAGTAGACCAAGTACTGCTGAGCTGCTTGCCAGAGCGCCAATTGAAAACCATGCTAAAATATCTCGCAGAGGCTGGCGAGTGCGCCGACCCACAAGCTTTTGCTCAGTATTTGGAAGACCACCAGCAGAGAGATAAAATGGCAACGTTAGCACAGCATTTTAGGCAAGAGGGCATGCAACAGGGCCTTCAGCAAGGCATGCAGGCCAGCCAGGCGGAGGTGTGGCAGACGGCAGAGCGCAAGGCCAAGCTGGAAGATGCCAGAATCATGCGCGCTAAAGG
>LXRJ01000369.1 GCA_001684025.1 Candidatus Glomeribacter gigasporarum
GATTCGGATATTWCAGTCAGGGAATTTACCAAAAATGDAHATTGAAGATCGCACCTTTTATAGTATAAAGATGTCGATCAGTAGATTCTAGATTTTACGGCACATGACATTAACCAATCAAATTGATCAAAAAAGTTCATATACGAATAGCTTATTATTAGCAAAGCTATTAGTGAAAGTTTTATTTTTTACTAAATTTCTAAATAATAACTACATTCTATTTAATTATTACTGTCTTTACAATTATTTAATACAATATATGGTTTATACCGTTGAACAATACCACCCTATATATTATTAAACAACACGATTTATATATTAAATTATAACTAAATCTACTTTGAATATCTTGTGTGTTTTTTCGCAAACTGTTTTCAATACCCTTATGTAGTTATAACTAAATTAAAAATGAACGTTATTATATATAAAATAAACTTAAAAACTTCGAAATACTGACACAAAATTTTAAAGCAATCTTAAATTAACTGACAACGAATCTAAACATTCTATACGAAGTAAGTACCTATTTTTAGCGTCTCATTTATTTCTACCCAAAGAGTTTACCATGAGGGATTCTTTGGGATGATGGAAACTAGACGTCTTGAACTATATACTCAAAGCTTATTTGGTTTTGGTAATTATTAAAAAAAAAATTTTTTGAAYGTGCGACTTTTGAGGGGTAAAAGGCACGTGAGAGCCAATCAAATTTAAGAATCTACTTGTAGATCGTTCTAGAATCYGATTTCCTAATTTGGTAAATTCCCTGACTGTAATTTATCTATGATCTAAGCCTATTTAAGCCA
>LXRJ01000438.1 GCA_001684025.1 Candidatus Glomeribacter gigasporarum
GCCGAGCACTTTGGCGACTTCTTCGATGGTCTGCGCATTGACGGCTTCGCAGACGGCATCGTGAAAGTGCGCTTTGGGTTTGAGGATCGCGTTTTCCTGTTTCAAAGCGTCACGCTGCTCAGCCCAGGTCAGCGGCCAGCCGCAGCGCTTCGGGTAATGTTTTGGGTATCAGGAAGTGAATGTTGCTGGCGGGCTGCGCGCGAAAGTAACTTTTGACGAGTTCGCGTTGGACTTTCCAAGCCGGATCGTCCGTAAAGGATTTCGCCAGCATCAAGTAGCCAGATGCAGTCAGAAGGGTCAGAGATGCGGGCGTGCTTCCGTCCGCACGGGCCAAACCAATCGTCCGGATTTCGGACGGTTGCGCGACCACAAAAAAATCTTCATCTCTGATAAAGCGCTCTTTATTGTCATTGAACCGTTTACGCGCGGTACCTTCCGGTCGCTGGTGTACGCGGTCGATCATCGCGAGCGTGACGACGCGCTGGCCGTTGAATTCAACGGGAGCCAGTTCAATATTGCGTATCGTGATTGTGTTCATGCTCCGCTCTGTTTCGGTAGTTCCGGTAAGGGTATCCAGTGAGTAACCTCACATTGCATTAAGGGGCCGGAGGGCGTTATCCAGCGCTCTTTAAGTAAA
>LXRJ01000448.1 GCA_001684025.1 Candidatus Glomeribacter gigasporarum
AGCCGGGCTGGTAAAGCCGGTGGGCCGGGGGGCCAAAGCCCCCGGGATCCCCCCCTCTTATTCCACCTCGTTGGCCTTATTTCTACGAATATAGACGTAAGAATGAACTTCTAAGTTTCATATTGGAAAGAATGTTCTCCAAACCCCCCTCATGTAAGAGTAAGGAGGTTCTGAAGCCTCCCCCACGGGGCTAAGGCAGATACCAATAAAAGAATAGAGGGTGCATCCTTAGAACTGTTCTAAAGTTATACTTCCTCTGAGCCTATAGTAGGCTACCAGTACTCCTAATCCTATCGCACTCTCGGCAGCCGCAATCGCTATAATGAATAAACCAAATGGGAGGCCTATTAAGTCATCAAAGAAATAAGAGCTCTCCAAGAATACCAGGGTGGTACCCAGGAGCATTAGCTCTATACTTAGGAGTAAGTTTATGAAGCTTCTTCGGTTAATAAGGAAACCAAGGAGGCCAAGAAGGTAAAGCACCAGGCTATTTGTCATAAGAGAATTATCATTCAATTTAGGTTACATATGAATTTCAGATCTTTATGAAGAAAATAAGGAAGGTTACTAAAGAGATTAGTTACTTCATCGAGTAAGTTAGACACTTAGGGTSGNNGGGGGGSKCTAA
>LXRJ01000287.1 GCA_001684025.1 Candidatus Glomeribacter gigasporarum
CGGGWTTGTTYCCCCCCGCCACTGCAGCACTGGCTCGCCAGTTATCTTTACCTCCTTTGAGAAGCGGTCCAAGGAGGACGGAGCACAGGAAGCGCAGCATAGATGAATATGTGAGCATTCCGAGCAGGGATCGATGCGGGCGGAGCAGGCTCCATCGCGCAGCGATGGAGGCGATCCCGCAGCGAGCCCAGTCGCCCGACTCCAAATCACAGGCGCGCAGTAAGATTTCGGACAGGCGCTTAGAAGCATCGGCGGGCCGGTCATCGTGGCGMCCTTTCTTCCGGCCTATCTGGCCTCTGTCCACTGGCTGCCGGCTGATCTGACGCAGGCGGTCGGCGACTTTTGGCGCTCGACCAACGTAGTGTATCTGTTTATCGCGTCTGTCACCGTCGGTTCGGTACTCAGCATGGAGCGTCGGGTACTGATCAACGGCTTTGCCCGCATCGTGGTACCACTCGCCGTTGCTTCGATCGCGGCGACCGGAGCAGGTCTGCTCACCGGATGGGCGCTGGGCCTGAGCGTACACCATACCTTCTTTCATCTCCTCATTCCAATTATGGCCAGCGGCGTCGGTGAAGGCGCAATTCCGCTCACGCTCGGCTATTCGGAAATCCTCCACACCCCACAAGGGCCGCTGCTCGCGCATGTGATGCCCGCCGTTGTGCTCGGCAATACAGAGCCGTCACCTATCCGCTGCTCTTCGCGATGGGCTTAACACTGATGCAAGGGAAGGGTTGATCAACGCTCTGATCGTCGCCAATCTCATCACTATCGTCATGACCGTGATGACGTCCACCGCGGTGGGCTTCTATATCAGCCGCAGGGTCGGCCTCTATCCCATCGAGGGTGCCGTCGTCACCGCCTGCCATAGCGGCATGGGCGGGATTGGTGATGTCGCGATTCTGACCGCGGCGGATCGGATGCCGCTCATGCCCTTTGCGCAGATCGCCACCCGCATCGGCGGGGCCATCACGCTGACTGCTACGCTAGTATTGCTCGCGCAGTTCCGTTGATCGGTATTCGGCGTGGTTATGCGTTCCTTATGTCAGTGCGCTATCACAAGGCGGCGATGAACCTGGAGCGCCCCCTTGGGACTGGACAACACAGAGGAGACAAATTGATCCGCTGGCTGGGCCTTTAAAAGAGGAACAGCCCAATGTCAGCAAGAGGAGCGTATCGGCGGCACCGTCCGCAGTTCAAATTGCCGCGATGCACGGATATTCGCAAC
>LXRJ01000297.1 GCA_001684025.1 Candidatus Glomeribacter gigasporarum
GCAAAAATTCTCTGCGGATAGCAAGATTCCCCTATTGGCAACTCCACGTGCAGCGGTCTCGCTGCTCGATGACTGGGGGATCGATGCGCTGCGCATTCACCGAAAGAAAGTGGCGCTCGTCACCCATGTTCGCTCATTGCTGAGCTTTCTGATTCCCTATGCACAGGTCGGCGGCGCTAAAAGTGTGCCGGAATGTGTTCCGGTATGCCTGCAACAGTTTCTCTGCGATCATGATTTTTCTGAGTACGTTCAGGAGATGGAACAAGTATTTTCAGAGCCTGCTGTATTCTGCAAAGTAGACCATCGCCCGCTGATCGGTCATATGACGGATTTCAAGAAAAATATAGAAGCGCAAGTGTTCGATAGGCCTTTTGGTGAAATCAATTGGGATGGGTTGTCGGAGATCGTCAATGGCATTTTGGTGAACTGGAAACCGGAGGGCTACACAAAGCCTGTCGAGTTGATGAAGCGCCTGTTGGCCCGAACACAAACGATAGAAGGCTCAAGCTAAAACCGCTGCACATAGCGGTGGCAATAAGGCGTCTGGCCGTTTTTCTGATAGTAGTCCTGATGATGGTCTTCAGCCGACCAGAAAGGACAGACAGGCACAATCCGAGTGACCACCGGATAGCCTTTCTGGATCAGCGCAGATTTCAGGGCGGTGGCCGTGTCGCGTTGTGACGCATCGTAGTAAAAAATCGCGCTCGCATACTGCGCACCCACGTCGGGCCCTTGCCCGTCCGTTTGGGTCGGGTCATAACTCTCAAAGAAATACTGGACAAGTTCGGTGAAGTTCAACGTGTTTGGATCGTACACCACCCGGACCGCTTCCACATGGCCAGTCTGGCCGCTGCAGACCTGCTCATACGTGGGATATTCGAGCGGCCCGCCGCAGTAGCCGACTTCCGTTTTGAGAACGCCAGGCCGTCGTTTCAGAAAATATTCCACGCCCCAGAAACAACCGCCCGCCAAAATCGCTTCTTCCGTATCCAACACTGGGCGGTTGGCGACAAAATCCAGGCTAAGCGTATTGACGCAGTGTCGGATGTTGCGAGCGGTGAATCCTTCTCCCTCGAAAACATGACCTAAATGAGCCTGACTGCGTATTTCGGAGAAGATGATCAGTCAAAACGGTTGAAGGTGATCACTGATTCCGGTTAAAGGTG
>LXRJ01000313.1 GCA_001684025.1 Candidatus Glomeribacter gigasporarum
ATGAGATTCSMAMWTSWARRTCWCANTGTCAAATMTATTAAATACTTCAAATTTATGTACCCTGGAAAAGATCTTTGAATGTAAATTTCGTATAGAACAGATCTTTATCGCTGTGAAGATATCAAGAAAATTATCTGGAAGAGATCTTTACAACATATGCGAAGGTAGAAGATCATTATTAGTTCTGGGAAAAACAAAATCGTCTCCATGTATATTAGGAGGATATAACGATAGTTCATGGGATGATGGTTTGATGCAAATGGAGAATAGTTTTATCTTTAAAATGTATTTAAATGAAAATGATAATTTTAGAGTTGCGAGACCGAAAGATGGGATCTCTACCTGTAGTAACAATATCGATAATGGACCTGGATTTGGAATTGGTGACTTATATCCTGATGGATATAACTGGAAATATAGTATTAAATCATATGCCCCAGTTTTTACTTATGGCACTCAAGAACTGGATATTATTGAAGTGTATCATGTTCAAAAATATTCTAGCAGTTTACTATAGAACTTTAAATAAATCATATTTTATTTGTATATTTATGTTTAAAGTAAATAAATAAAAACATTATTATTTTTTCTTTGGTTTCTTGGCTTGTTTATCCTGGGTTACTTCTGTTTCTTGATCTATTTCTACCACCTCTCTGGCGTGTTTGGATGGCCGGTTGCTAATTAAGGAATTAACCTTTGTACCGACCAATGATCTTTTCTTGTATTTTTTTGTTTTTTTATGGGTACTAAGCCAAACTGGATCGGGTACAAATGCATATCGTTCTTGGTAGAATGCTAATGAAGTCTCATCGATAGCGTTTCTATGTTCATAGAAGTTGACATCRCCTTTAATTACACCGCCAAGTTTCTTGAGCTGTGTATGTACACTCTCTATGGTATCAACATATTTCAAACTTCCTCCATTCTTGCTGTTACAACCAAAAAAATCCATATAGTTAATCTCTCTCGTAAAATATATCGCGGACATTGGATGTTTGATATGCACCCAATAACATTTGTTTCCTTTGTATCTTTCTAAAACAGGATCAGATTCGATGGATTCTAGAGTATGCAAAAGAGTAAGCAGTG
>LXRJ01000024.1 GCA_001684025.1 Candidatus Glomeribacter gigasporarum
TCTTAGCTTCTCTCTTTTATCAACTCTTGTACATGCCTCTTTGTTCTAATTGTTAATATGGCCTAGTCTCTTCTTTGCCGTTGCAAACGCCTCCGCTTTGCGCGATCTGCCGCCGTCATCGCCAAGCGGTTCACATGGCCCGCGCCACAACAGATTAGGACGCGAAACTCGCTCACAGCTTCCTCCAAAGGAGTCAAATACATGATCTCCTTCGTTTTTTTCCTGGTTTCCGACATTACCGCCCCCGTGCGCTGAGAAGAAGTGGCTTTGAATTTCGGACTGCAATACTTTGGCACAGTGCCTTCATGGGTCATAGCAAGGCCAAGTAAGATAGGCAGATTAATTCGTTTTTGCGTGCTCAAAAACGCCAGGAATGGTCTAAAAGCGGATAATGGCAGCGCCCCAAGTTACCCCGCTGCCAACGCCCTCAATCATGATCGTGTGCCCGCGCGCAATCCGGCCATCGCGTACTGCCTCATCAAGCGCGAGCGGAATCGACGCCGCGGAGGTATTGCCATGCCGATCTACCGTGACCAGCATGTGCTCCAGGGGTAATTCCAGTTTGCGGCAAGTGCTTTGCATAATACGGATATTCGCTTGATGAGGAATCAGCCAATCGATTTGCGCAGCGCGCATGTGCGCTTTATCCAATGCTTCAAGCGCGACTTTTTCAAGGAGATTGACCGCGAGCTTAAAAACCGCTTGACCGTCCATTGACATAAACGCTTGACCGCATATCGCTCCGCCGCTGACACGGCCAGGCACGCATAGGATATCTGTATGGCTGCCGTCTGCATGCAGTACGCTCGATATCAGGCCTGCCTGTTCTGAAGCCTGCAAAACGACAGCGCCCGCGCCATCGCCGAACAACACACAGGTGGAGCGGTCATCGAAGTCGAGCAAACGGGAAATGATTTCAGCGCCGACGACCAGCGCCGTGCGGCACATGCGGCCGCGAATACATTGATCGGCAATCGTGAGCGCATACACAAAACCTGTGCACGCGGCTTGCATATCAAATGCGGTGCAATCATTGCGCAATCTAAGTTTGTGTTGGAGCAAACAGGCCATGCTGGGCAAGACGGAATCAGGCGTGGAAGTAGCGACGATGACCAAGTCGATGGATTGCGGGTCAATATTCGCGGCGCAGAGCGCGTTTTTCGATGCGGTCAGCGCTAGATCGCTGGTCATCGTATCCGGCGTAGCGAAATATCGTTGGCGGATGCCGGTGCGCGCCGTAATCCACTCATCGCTGGTTTCAATGCCGCGCGCTGCGAGCCGTTCCGCCAATTCCTGATTCGTAACGCAATTGGGCGGCACAGTGCTGCCCGTGCCAATGATGCGCGAATATAGAGGGCGTTGTGTCATGAAGCATTCAATACGCGCGCGGTATCGTTTCCATTATTTTCTTCGATGGCACGGGCAAGACGCTCCTGGATGCCGTTTTTAATAGCATCATAGCCCCGTTTAATCGCCCATTCAAAAGCGCAGGCGTCGGCCGAACCGTGACTTTTGATCACGAGCCCGCGCAAACCCAGCAATGCTGCGCCGTTATAACAGCGATGATCGACGCGATGCTTAAGACGCCTGAGCACAGGCCAAGCGAGCGCTGCCATCATTTTGCTCAACGTTGTACGGGAGAACTCTTGCCAAATCATATCACCGAGCATTTTGGCGAGTCCTTCGGAAGTCTTCAATGCGACATTTCCGGCAAAGCCATCGCAGACGATGATATCCGTCGTTCCTTTGTAAATATCGTTTCCTTCGACATTGCCGTAAAAGTTGAGCGTGCTCGCACGCAACCGTTCGGCTGCCTGCTTGACAATTTCATTGCCTTTGGTCATCTCTTCGCCAACGTTCAGTAAGCCAATGGTCGGTTTTTCCTTGCTTTCGACTGCGGATACGAGTGCGTGACCCATTTCAGCAAAGCGCAGCAGATCCCGCGGGCTGCAATCCACATTGGCGCCCAAATCGAGCATGGTGGTGCCGCCTGCAAGATGCGGCATGACAGAGGCAAACGCCGGCCGCTCGACGCCAGCCAGCGTTTTCA
This sequence comes from Candidatus Glomeribacter gigasporarum, assembly GCA_001684025.1. GTDB lineage: Bacteria > Pseudomonadota > Gammaproteobacteria > Burkholderiales > Burkholderiaceae > Glomeribacter > Glomeribacter gigasporarum_A. The sequence goes on from LXRJ01000024.1 coordinate 2,051, forward strand.
ACATATAACGAGAGACTGCCATTAATGCGCCGGTATTGCCGGCCGATATGCATGCATGCGCTTGGCCTGATTTCACCAGACTCAGCGCAACCCGCATCGATGAATCCTTTTTCTTGCGCAGCGCAACTTCAATTGGATCATCCATCGTTACGACTTCGCTGGCCGCATGTACCGATAACGATTTTGGATTAAGCGCTTTATATTTTTCAAGTTGGCGGTGAATAGCCTCGGGTTGCCCGACAAGGATGAGTTCGGCATCTAGATGAGTATGCACAAAGCGGAGCGCGGCGGGAACCGTCACAGGCGGGCCATAATCACCGCCCATACAGTCGATGGTGATTTTGATGGTCACTAGACTTTTTTAATCACTTGCTTGCCGCGATAATAACCATTTGGACTGATATGGTGCCGCAAGTGAACTTCGCCTGAAGACGGCTCGATACCGAGCGTTGGATTGCGCAGCGCATCGTGCGAACGGCGCATATTGCGTTTTGACGGGGATTTTTTATTTTGCTGAACAGCCATGACATGTATATGAACGCCTCCCGTTTAAGCAAGCTTTCTTAATGTTCAGACAGACAGGCCAGGTTGCAGCTCACTATTCGGCCTTGTTGCCGCTGATGAGTTGCGGGCCCCGATGAAATCCGCTGACTCGCCCCTCATTCTCCCAGCGAGCTTAAAGCTCTGGGCGCTGTTCAGGTTCAGCGAGTCCCGGTCCAACCTGTTTTGTCATCCCACTTGAAATGCCTGCACAACTTTTCGGCGTGTCACCCTTAAAAAAATTAATGTTCTACGCTACGCTTACCGCTGATGCGGTTTTGACGCATTACATTCCTCTAGAAAAGCGCAGATTCTAGCACGGTAAGATAACTGCACAGATGACTCGGAACCTATCCATAAACTACAACAAAAGGCCGCGCACAGCTTTGCAGTCAGTGTATGGACAGGTTTTCAAAGGCGGTCTTTATGAGTGAACAGCGTTCTAAAGCAGCATCGATCAAAAAACTAAAATTTTTAATCATCGCCATTAGCGCGGGTTTTCTGGTACCAATCGTTGTGCTGGCACTGCTGATTGAATATGTCCAGACGTTCAGCCGCACGGGCGCTGGGTCCGAAGCGATGTCGAGCGCAGCGATTGCTCAGCGCATTCAGCCTGTTGCACAGGTGGAAATCCGCGCGGCGCAGCCAGACGCTTCAAATCATGCCGCTGACGCTGCCTTGCAAACAGCACCTGAGACATCCATCGGAGAGGCGCAGGCGCGCGCGGCGCTCGCATCGATTGCAGAAACAACCGCCCAACAACACGACCGATCAAGCGCCGATGCAGAACAAACAGGCAAAGCGCTGTATGAGCAGATTTGTCAAGCGTGTCATGAAAGCGGCCTCATGGGCGCGCCTAAACGAGGAGATAAAATAGCTTGGGCGCCCCGTCTAAAAGAATCGATTGAAACAATTTACCGCTATGCTTTAAAAGGCAAAGGAAATATGCCGCCTAAGGGCGGCTCAAATGCGCCTAATGCGGATGTGAAGGCGGCGGTCGATTACATGCTGAAGGGCACGAAGTAACATCGCTGCCCGTTTCCCCTTGGGGCAGTGTTCTCTATGCGAAATTCCATTGGACGCTCAAATTCGCTTAACCCAAGGGCAGATTTACTCACCAATCAACGGTACGCCTACAGAAGGCAGGTCAGTAGCACAATACATTAAATTTCTGATAGTATGAAATAATGAATCGGAGTAATTTATTATCTCGTGTTTTGAAAATGATTCATTGGAAAAGGAGACCATAATGTTAGTCAATGCGAGTGCTCAGAGTTCTCTCCCTATTTCTGTTGATTCTCAAGTAGGATTAAGACCGGATGTTCCTAGCGTTTTAGAAACATGCGGGGCGACCTTGGGCTGTATGGCAGATAACATAATAAACTGCGTGCCTGGTGTCGGCAGGCTAAACAGAATCGTAAATCAATCCTTTGCAACTGAAAATAAAAAGCAAGCTCATTTGATCAAATTAGTTCGTATGCTGGAGGATACTTTAAAAGCGGTTCTTCAAGAATCTAAAATTACAAATTCAAAAGATAAAAAAGCACAACTTGAAGGTGTATCGAAAGAAACGCTGGCAGAGGCATTGAAGGACATTGCTAAAGAATACTTTGTATATGAGGACATTGAATTTTTAACCCCCGCAGGAAGCAACACGGCTCCAGAAGGGCGCGATGTATCAGATCAGCTCTCTTCCGCTTCGGAGGCGCCTGTCAATAATATTGATTCAGTTGAAACGAGTCCTCAAGCGAATGGATCCAATTCAAGCATTTCTGAGCTGGAGGAAGAATTGCGCATCTTGTTAGACATTCTGGAGGCCATCTCTTTCAATAAGCTCGACGATCTACAGGAAAAGCATTGGATTAAGCTAGATAGCCTTCTTTTAAAGCCAAAGTCACCCGCGCAGCCCAGAGCCGAAAATAGCGAGTCTTCCGAAAGCGAGTTGCAAGCCTCAAATCAGGCGGCGAAGCTTCCGGACGCCGAGAGTCAGCCAAGATTGAAACAGCCCGATCCGAACATTGTATCTTAAGCGGGAGCCAATACCGCAACTGAGATCGGACCGGAGCCTGATGCGGGGTCGCCTCCATCGCGCTTCGCGCGACGGAACCTGCTCCGCCTAATACTGCTGCTTTCACATGTTCACGTGAGGAGCAATTGGGGCCCGTTTCGGGCGGAGCAGGTTCCATTGCTGCGCAATGGAGGCGACCCCGAAACGGGCCCTACTCAAAAAACCGTTTGACGCGGTCGAACCAGCTTTTGCTTTGCGGGTTATGGCGCGCACCGCCTTCGGCGAGTGATTGCTCGAATTGCTTGAGTAAATTGCGTTGATGTTCAGTCAGTTTAACCGGCGTTTCAACTTGAATATGCGCGTACAAATCACCCGGTACGCCCGCGCGCAGGCCTTTAATGCCTTTGCTGCGCAGCCGGAAGGTTTTTCCAGGTTGGGTGCCTTCCGGCACCGTGAAACTGGCGCGGCCGGAGAGCGTTGGAACCTCAATTTCACCGCCGAGCGTCGCTTTGGTAAATGAAATCGGAATTTGGCAATGCAGATCGTCGCCATCGCGTTCAAACACCGGATGCTTTTTCAGATGAATTTCGACGTATAAATCGCCCGGCGGCCCGCCGCCGATGCCCGGCTCGCCGTTGCCGCTTGAGCGAATCCGCATACCGTCGTCGATGCCTGGCGGAATGTTGACCGTCAGCGTTTTAATTTGCTTGACTTTGCCGACACCGTGACATTGCGCGCACGGCGTTGCGATATAGCGGCCGCTGCCATGACATTGAGGACACGTTTGTTGGATGCTGAAAAAGCCCTGCGCCATCCGTACCACGCCGCTGCCGCCGCAGCCCGGGCAGATTTGCGGCGACGTGCCCGGCGCGGCGCCTGAACCATGACAGTTTGAGCAATTCGACCAACCGGGTACGCGCAGTTTGGCTTCGTAGCCGTGCGCCGCCTGCTCCAGCGTAATATCCAGCACATAGCGTAAATCGGCGCCGCGCTGCGCGCCTGCTGGGCCGGCGCGCCCGCGGCCTGCCGCGCTACCGAAGATATCGCCGAAGATATCGCCGAACGCTTCTGCAAAGCCGCCGAACCCTTGCGCGCCTGCGCTGCCTGCACCCGCCATATTCGGATCGACTCCGGCATGACCGTATTGATCGTATGCGGCGCGTTTTTGCGGATCGGAGAGCACTTCATACGCATGCTTGATTTCCTTGAAACGCGCTTCGGCTTCTTTGTTGTTCGGATTGCGGTCGGGGTGATACTTCATCGCGAGTTTGCGATACGCTTTTTTAATTTCGTCATCGCGCGCGTTTTTAGCGACCCCCAGCACGTCATAAAAATCCCGTTCTGCCATCTTGATTCAGTGTCCATTGCTGAAAATAAAATGCCTGACGGGCGGTTCTGCACATCAGGCAATTCCAAAAAAATTGAAGCACGCTGTATTTTTATTCTGCTTTCTTCACTTCCTTAAACTCAGCATCGACGACTTCATCCGCTTTACTTTTTTCATCTTTTTCTTTTTCGGGCTCATCCGCAGCCTGTTTGGCCTGCAGATCGGACACCATTTTCTCGCCAATTTTTTGCGCTGCTTGCGAGAGCGATTGAGCTTTTGCGTCGATTTCAGCTTTGTCGGCGTCGTTATTATTCAAAACGGTTTCGAGCGCTTTGATCGCCTCTTCGATATTGGATTTTTCGCCGGCATCTAATTTGTCACCGTATTCCGCCAATGATTTTTTCGTGCTGTGCAGCAATGCTTCGCCTTGATTGCGCGCGTCGACCCGCTCGCGCAGTTTGCGGTCTTCGGCGGCGTTCGCTTCGGCGTCTTTGACCATCCGTTCGATTTCGGATTCGGACAATCCCGAATTGGCTTTAATGGTGATTTTGTTTTCCTTGCCAGTCGCTTTGTCCTTTGCCGAGACATGCAAGATGCCGTTGGCATCGATATCGAAAGTGACTTCGATTTGCGGCACGCCGCGCTGCGCCGGCGCAATCCCTTCCAGATTGAATTCACCGAGCAGTTTGTTGCCCGCGGCCATTTCGCGCTCGCCCTGGAAGACCTTGATCGTGACCGCCGGCTGGTTATCGTCTGCAGTTGAGAAGACTTGCGCATGTTTGGTCGGGATCGTTGTGTTTTTGCTGATCATTTTGGTCATCACGCCGCCCAGCGTCTCAATCCCCAGCGAGAGCGGCGTGACGTCGAGCAGCAAGACATCGCTGCGCTCACCGGACAGGACTTGTCCCTGAATCGCCGCGCCGACCGCGACCGCTTCGTCCGGGTTGACGTCGCGGCGCGGTTCACGGCCGAAGAATTCTTTGACTTTCTCCTGCACTTTTGGCATTCGCGTCATACCGCCGACCAGAATCACATCGTCGATTTCGCTGACTTTAACGCTGGCGTCTTTGATTGCCGTGCGGCAGGGCTCAATCGTGCGCTCGATCAATTCTTCAACCAGCGCTTCCAATTTGGCGCGCGTGATTTTCAGATTCAAATGCTTCGGCCCACTCGCGTCCGCGGTGACGTAGGGCAGGTTAATTTCAGTTTGCGGCGCGCTCGACAATTCAATCTTGGCTTTTTCAGCCGCCTCTTTCAGCCGTTGCAGCGCGAGCACGTCCTTCGACAGGTCAACCCCTTGTTCTTTTTTAAATTCGCCGATGATGTAGTCAATGATGCGTTGATCAAAGTCTTCGCCGCCAAGGAAGGTATCGCCGTTGGTCGACAGCACTTCAAACTGCTTCTCGCCGTCAACATCGGCGATTTCGATAATCGACACGTCAAAGGTGCCGCCGCCAAGGTCATAGACGGCGATTTTGCGGTCGCGTTTATCTGTTTTGTCCAGACCAAAAGCAAGCGCAGCGGCGGTCGGCTCATTGATGATCCGTTTAACGTCGAGACCGGCGATGCGGCCCGCGTCTTTGGTCGCTTGGCGTTGCGAATCGTTAAAGTAGGCGGGCACCGTAATCACGGCTTCAGTGACCGTCTCGCCGAGATAATCTTCGGCGGTTTTTTTCATTTTGCGCAGCATTTCGGCTGAAATCTGCGGCGGCGCCAGTTTCTGACCGCGCACTTCAATCCACGCATCGCCGTTATCGGCCTGAACGATTTTGTACGGCATCAGGCCGATATCTTTTTGTACTTCCTTCTCTCTGAAACGTCGACCGATTAAGCGTTTGACGGCAAACAGCGTGTTTTTCGGATTGGTCACCGCCTGCCGCTTGGCCGGCGCGCCGACCAGAATTTCATTATCGTCCATATAGGCGATGATCGACGGCGTGGTGCGTCCCCCTTCTGCATTCTCGATGACCTTGACCTGTTTGCCTTCCATCACGGCTACGCAGCAATTGGTCGTGCCTAGGTCGATGCCAATCATTTTTCCCATTTGTTTGTCTCCAAGTGTTTGATCTGATTAGAGCATTTTTCAGCGTCTAGAACCTATTTACAAACAACAGGTTCTCATTCATTTAATCGTTGTGTTTTGACGGCGCTGCAGTCTCTGGCTGGCAAACGGTGACCAACGCCGGACGCAGCACGCGCTCCGCAAGCAGATACCCTTTTTGCAGCACGCTAACGACCGTGTTCGGCGCTTGTTCGGAGCGCACGGTTGAAACTGCCTGATGTCGATGCGGATCGAATTTCTCGCCGACCGGATGAATGACCAATACGCGCCCCTGCTCGAACGCCGCATTCAGTTGCCGCAACGTGAGTTCGACCCCTTCGCGCAGTTTGTCCAGCTTGCCCGACGAATCGAACAGCGCCGCCTCAAGACTATCCATCACGGGCAAAAGCCCCGCGGCGAAACGCTCGATTGAAAATTTATACGCTTTGTCTAAATCTTCCTGCGCACGGCGGCGGATATTTTCAGTTTCAGCTTTCGCACGCAAGAATTGCTCTTCGAGCTCGGCGATTTTCAGTTGCGCGGCCGCCAAAGCCTGCGCAGTATTCTCCGTATCGGCGGGCTGCGCACGGGGTTTTTCTTCCGTCGGCGGTGCGGCTGCCTGCGATGCGTTTTCTTCTATGTGGTCAGCTTGATTCATAAGCGATTCTTTGATTTCCTTTATAAAGTCAGCTTTTAATCCAATATCAAATGTGACACTGCATCGTTACAAGTTGCCAAAAGCTGGGGACTGAATAGTCCATTTCAAGAGAGATCAAGTGTTTCCCAGCCGTTGATATGCTGCACGGCGAGTGCCGCCAGTGCGTCAATGAATGCGCTGGAGTCGTTCACGCAGGCGATACGGCGATAAACGCCGCCGCCTGCGCGCAAAAAGATGTCACGCGCACGGAGGTCGATTTCTTCAAGCGTTTCCAGACAATCTGCAGTGAAGCCCGGGCAGAATACATCGACGCGTCGCGTTTTTGCCGCGCCGAGCGTTTTAAATCGCGATGTGGTATATGGCTGCAGCCAGCGCGCTGGGCCAAAGCGCGATTGAAAACCGATCTGCCAATCTGCTTCGGATAAATCCAACGCCTGCGCAAGCAGCGCCGCGGTGCGCCGGCACTGCGCTCCGTAAGGGTCGCCGCGTTCGATCATCGCTTGAGGCAAACCGTGAAAACTGAGCAGTAGCCGATCACCGGATGCAAAATCGGGGCGGCCGCGTAATACCCAGTCATCGCGTATGCGTTGCGCGCAAGCGGCAATATAGGGCGGAAAGTCGGCATAGTGTCGAATGGTGCGCACTTCAGGCGGATTACGCATGCGCGTGCATGCAGCGAATGCGGCGTCGAACGCGGAGGCCGTCGCCGCGGCCGAATATTGAGGATACATCGGCAGCAGCAAAACCCGTTCAATGCCGTCGCGATGCAATTGCTGGAGTTTGACGCGGATATTCTGTGCACCGTAACGCATTGCAGATTCGACCCGCACGCGATGGCCATCGCACAGCAAGCGCGCCGCGAGCGCGGCGGCCTGGCGCGCGCTATGAACGCGCAGCGGCGCGCCTTCAGTCGTCCAAATCGACGCATATTGAGCGCTTGACGTGCGCGCGCGAATACAGGCGAGCAGCGGCGCAATCGCCCAGCGCAGTAAAGCGCGACCGAGTAGGCTTGAACATTCCAGCACACGCGGATCGGAGAGAAACTCGCGCAAATAGCGCCGTACCGCACGCCGCTGCGGCGCGTCGGGCGAACCGAGGTTAATCAACAGAATTGCAGTATGTAATGGCTGGCGTGGTTCAGACAGGGATAACGTAGGCAAGCAAGGGCAACGACATTCGAGGAGAAAAACATGCCTTACACCAAACTGAACGCGATTGCTATTGCGCGGCGCACTTATGTTGGCCTGCTTCTGGGCACATCTCTATTTGATAATGCGCAGGCGCAATCGCGATCAGATCAGGCAAGGGTGAAAGAAATTGTACGACCGTTTTGTCATCCAAAAAGACAGTGGGAGAGTTATAAAAGATATGCAAGCCCTGCATTGCGGGAACTGGATCGACAAGCTCAGGCACTCATCGAAGCAGGCACGAAAAAGCATCCAGACGATAAACCGATATGGAGTGATGGCGTTCCGCTCTCATCTTCGCGCGGCGATGCCGCGGTTTGCCGCCTAAAACGTATTCGCCCTATGGGTCGGGGTTTGGGAGTCGAGCTTAATTATTTTTTACTCGGTGAAAAAAAGGCCGAGAAAAAAATCGCTTGGACAGATCGTTTACGTTTGGTCAAAGGCGAGGGAGGCATGTGGAAAATCGACAATATTCTGTTCGGAAAGCCGCATGCTTAGAATATGCGCATGGACCCACTTATGCCGGCAGGCGCCAAATGATTCAGGGGGACATCGCTCAAACACAGAAAAATGATAAAGACCTCTACGATCTGTTCAAAAAAGAAGTGCAGAAAAATAAATAGACGCGCGTCCGGCGGGGCTCAGAAAATGTACCGGTGCATCACAAGGGCGCAGGCATGACGACGCGCGCTTCATGCTCCTTGCGTGCGCGAATGATGCCGATGCGCCAGGCCGTTTCACCCGCGTCCAGAAGATGCGCCAGCGCGGCGGCGGCCATGGCTGCATCGACCATCAACGCCATGCCAATCCCGCAATTGAAGACGCGCTGCATTTCTGTCYCCGCCAACTGGCCGTATTTGTGCAGCCATTGAAATATCGGCGGCCGTGGCCAGGTGCGGGCATCGAGTTCGGCGCACAAGGATTCAGGTAATAGACGTGGGATATTTTCAATGAGTCCACCGCCGGTAATATGCGCAATCCCTTTGACGGGGATGCGCTCAAGCAGTGCGCGGACCGTTTTGACGTAAATCCGCGTCGGCGCCATCAGCGCATCGGCCAGCGGGCGCCCGTCCAGTTCCGTGTTCAGATCGGGCGGCGCGCGCTCGATGATCCGGCGCACCAGTGAATAGCCGTTTGAATGAATGCCGCTTGATGCAAGTCCAATCACAACATCGCCTACCGCAATCGAACGTCCATCGATGATCGCGCTTTTTTCGACCGCGCCGACCGCAAAACCCGCCAGATCGTATTCGCCGTCCGGACACATGCCGGGCATTTCCGCCGTCTCTCCGCCGATCAGCGCGCAACCGGCCTGTTCGCAGCCGGTTGCGATTCCATCGATGACAGTCGCTGCAGTCTCGACATCCAGTTTTCCGCACGCGAAATAATCCAGAAAAAACAACGGCTCCGCGCCGAGCGTCAGAATATCGTTGACGCACATCGCCACCAAGTCTTGCCCGATAGTTGTATGCTGCCCCAGTTGCACTGCCAGTTTGAGCTTCGTTCCAACTCCGTCCGTACCGGATACCAGCACCGGTTCACGGTATTTTTTAGGGATTTCGAACAGCGCGCCGAAGCCGCCGATGCCTTTGACGACGCCGTCGCGCCGCGTGCGTTGCGCAAAAGGTTGAATCCGTTGGACGAGCGCATTGCCAGCATCGAGATCAACGCCGGCGTCAAGATAAGACAGGGGCGCATCACGGGTTTTCGGAGAGGCAGATTTCATTGAGAAAAAGGAAGAATTTAGGTGCCTGCGCGATTCAACGGCATCAACCGATGTTCTGGGTAAAATGGTATATTTTAGCCTCTACAAAGATGGATACTCCGCGCCCGCCATTCTTAACCCCTTATCAACGGCAGACACTTGTTTGGCTCGTTGTCGCGTGCGTGCTGGGGGCAATATTGTGGTTGCTTAGACCGGTTCTGACGCCGTTTCTGATGGCGGCTATTTTCGCATATATCCTGCACCCGGGCGTTGCGTTTCTGGCACGCTGCAAAGTGCCCCGCAGCATCGCCGCTGCTCTGATGCTGCTGTTGCTGGCGTTCTTTATCTTCTTTCTGGGTATTTTGCTATTGATCATTGCTCAGAAGGAAGGTGCGGGACTGCAACAGAAACTTCCGATTCTGCTCTCCAATGCCTATCACACTTTATCCGCGCGCGCGGCACAGTTCGGAATCAATTCAGATTTTGATTTTTCAAGCCTTAAAGGCTTTGCGACCGATCAGTTTGCAAGCAGCGCAAACACGTTGATTGCAGCGATTTGGCAGTCGTTGCGCGCAAGCGGCAATGCGATGATCAGCGCCCTCAGCAATCTCGTGCTCGGGCCGCTTGTGCTGTATTACTTGCTGGTCGAATGGAGCCGGATCGTTACACGGCTGCGCTTGATGATACCGCGCCGCTGGCTGCGTACCACTATTCTTCTGGTCAAGGAAATGGATCAAATGCTGGCGCAATATCTGCGCGGGCAATGGCTCGTGATCGGCGTGCTCGCCGTGTATTACACCGTATGTCTGACCATCGCCGGCTTGAATATTGCATTGCCGGTGGGCATTTTTACCGGACTTGCTGTGCTAATTCCCTATCTGGGCTATTTTATCGGACTCACGCTGGCGCTGGCCGCTGCGATGCTGCAATTCAGCGAGTGGTATGGCGTCGGCGCAGTGGCATTGATTTACGGGATCGGGCAAGTGCTCGAAAGTTACTTTTTGACGCCGCGTCTGGTCGGCGAGCGCATCGGTTTGCATCCGCTGGCGGTTATTTTTGCGCTGCTCGCCTTCGGCCAATTGTTCGGCTTTTTCGGTGTACTGCTTGCATTGCCCGCCGCCGCGATTGTGGCGGCGGCGCTGCGCGAATTGAAGCGCAGATATTTAGCCAGCGCCTTCTATCAACATTAATGGACGATCTTCGATCCTCATCCCGTCAACTTCTTCTCGATTTCGGCGCCTCCCCTGCGGCGCGCTTCGACCAGTTTGTCACCGGTGCGAATGCCGAATTAGTCACGCATCTTTCTACCCTGAATCACGCGCTGGCGGCCGGATGCGTGGCGGAGCGCATGTTTTATTTGTGGGGCGCGGCGGGCAGCGGGCGCAGCCATCTATTACATGCGTTGTGTGCAGATGCGGGCGCGGCGCGCGCCCGTTTGCTCAGTCCGCGTAGTCCATGCTCGGCTTTTGAATTCGATGCCGCGGTTGCGATTTACGCGCTGGATGACTGCGATGCGCTATCCGCGGCGCAACAGCGCGCTGCATTTACGCTGTTTAATGAAGTACGCGCGCGTTCGCACTGCGCCTTCGTTGCGGCGGGSGGSGSGCCGCCGCGCCGGCTTGCGTTGCGCGAAGACTTGCGCAGCCGGCTCGGCTGGGGGTTGATTTTCCAGCTTGCCCCGTTGGACGACGAGCATAAGCGTGAAGCGTTGACGCGGGCGGCGCGCGCGCGCGGGCTGACGTTCGCCGCGGATGTGTCCGCTTACTTGGTGACGCATTTCACACGCGATATGCCGGCGCTGATGGCGGTGCTCGACGCGCTCGACCGCTTTTCGCTTGAACGTCAGCGCGCGGTGACATTGCCGCTGGTGCGCGCGCTGTGCGCTGAATATCCCATTAAAAACAGAGGTTTCCCACTTTCTTGAGGTCAGATTTGAGCGTTTTCCATACCCTGCAAAATACCCCTCTTAAAGAGGGATTGATTAGAGATGTCGCCACGGGGAAACCTGTGGACGCGCGAAAACCAGAAGAAACGGTACGGCAACTCTATGCAAAGGAATTACATGACGACTACGGCTACGATTACGCGCAAATGGACATTGAAGTCCGCATTCAGCGCGGAGAGGCAGGTAACAGAAAAAATAAAACTGAGAAAGCGGACCTGGTGATTTATCACACTGCAAACCCGAACCGACGGGCTCAACATCAGGATATTCTTGGCATTGTCGAAACAAAACGGCCGAGTCGCAAAGAAGGTATCGGGCAATTAACCAGCTATATGTCCGCCACGTCCTGTCAGTGGGGTGTTTGGACGAATGGCAATGAAATTGAGTATCTCTACCGAGCGCCTAAAACAGGACGTATCCAAAGGGATTTCATATTTCAAATACCCAAGCGGGGGGAATCTTTTGAAGATATAGGCCGCATCTCGAAAAAAAACCTCCAACCCTCCAACTAGCTCAAAATCATTTTCAAGAGGCTTCTGAGTACCCTCTATGCGAATACCAATATCAGTCGCAGAGAAAAGTTGGGCGTGGAGATGATCCGCCTTCTTTTTTGCAAAATATGGGATGAAAGCTGCGATCTCAATGCACTGCCTAGCTTTCGGGTTGGATTTGACGAAAGACTTCAACAGGTTGCAGAAAGAATTAGAGCGCTCTTTAAGAAAGTCAGGGATGATTTCTCTGAAGAAGGCGTTTTTGACGAAAATGAAGAGATCAAACTTGATGATAAATCCATTGCCTATGTGGTCGGGCAGTTGGACAGATACAGCTTGCTGAAAACAGATAAGGATATCATAGGAGATGCCTTTGAGGTTTTTGCAGAAAGCAAGCTGGTAGGGGAAAAGGGAGAATTTTTCACCCCGCGCGAGGTGGTCAAAATAGCGGTTCAGATTGTTGATCCGAAACCCAGACAAACGATTTGCGATCCGGCGTGCGGAAGTGGCGGGTTTCTTATTTATGCGATGGAACACATTTGGAAGGCCATGCCGCAAGACAGGCAATGGAAGGGGTTGCCCGAGGCAATCTTGCGCACAGAGCAGAGAAAGATGGCAGAGCGATCCTTCTACGGGATAGATAAGGAAATTGATCTTGTCAAAATAACCAAGGCTTATATGTCCATTATTGGAGATGGAAAAAGCAGAGTGGTGCAGGAAAATACCTTGCATGAGCCTTGTGAATACCATCCGCGCGCTCAGGAGCTCTTTATTAGAGATGAAACTTCTAATGCGTTTAAACAATTCGATTGCATCCTGACGAATCCGCCGTTTGGCAGCAAGATTAAAGTGCTCGAAGCGGATTCAGGACAGTTTGAATTGGGTCACAAGTGGGAAAAGATAGAAGGCGGCTGGCATAAAACCGATCAGGTAAAAAAACCGAACCCCAAGTTCTTTTCATTGAAAGATGCCTGCACATGCTGAAAGCGGAAGGCAGGCTGGCTATCGTTCTGCCAGAAACCTATTTTCATGCTCCCAAAACACGCTACGTTCTAGAGTATATGTTACGGGGAAACAACCTGATGGCTGTCATCGACCTCCCACATCATACTTTTCGACCTTTTTGTAATGCAAAAACGCTGCTTGTCGTTCTGGAGAAAGGCAAGCCCCAACAGAAGTTCATTACGATGGGGGTATGCGAAGGGATCGGGCACGACCATAATGGAAAGCCACTATACCGCTATGATGAAAACAAAAAACATTTCACAGAAAAGATCTGGGATGACAGCATCGACATCATCGAAGAACTGAAAGAGCCTTCGCATCCAAATAACCATTATGTATTTCGCATTCCTACCCAAAATATAAAGGGCGCTGTTTACGTTCCTCGCTACTACTGGAAAAAATATATTATCCAGATTGAGGAGATGGCGGAAAAAGAAAAATTTCAGCTTGTGAGTATTAAAAAGTTACTGGACAAGGGTGTCATTCAATCCTTTGCGGGGCACGGTTCTCCAGAGGCAAGATTTAAAGGACTGGGCGACATTCCCTATGTGCGCGTTGCGGATATTGTAAATTGGTCGGTATACAAAAATCCCACCGCCTTTATCCCGGATTTTGAATATCAGCGAGTGAAGGGTCATGGATTTAATTTAAAAGAAAGGGACATACTTTTCGTGCGCCGGGGAAGCTATCGGATTGGAAGCGTCGCCATGGTATCTCCACTTGATCTCAATCTACTTTTAACAAAAGAAATACAAACCTTTCGGGTCATCGACGAAGATAATGAATACGATATCGACGCTTTTTATTTATTGTATTTGCTTTCTCATACACTTACGCAAAAACAGATTTATAGCAAAGTGCTGATCGATACGACATTACCGAATATTGGGGATCGATGGAAAGAATTGAAGTTGCCTGTGGCAAATGATGTCAGGCACAGAAAAGATATTAAAGAAAAAATAAAAAATTCCTTTTTAGAAAAGTGGGCGGGGCAGGAAAAAATAGAGTCCCTTGCAAAACAGTTTGGTTATCTCACCACCTAGCGAGAGCTTAAAAAAGCGTTTTTGAAATGATCCGCCCAGCCTATATCCCTCACTATGCAACATATGCTAACAACCCCATAGCTACAGCAGGTAAGTGCGAAATTCCTGAGAAATAGCGAATGACTTTTTTGATCCGTAAATTATTCAATCACATCAACGCCGGCATGCGCAGCGTGCGCAGCGCGTTTTCAGGCGCATCTGCGCCCCAGCCGGCGCCCGCGCCCGTCGTCATTCCAGCGCCGGCGCATCGCATCGATCCGACGCGGGTTTCGCGTTATGCGGTTCAAGTGACCGAGACGCTCGCGCGCGCCGGTTATCACGCTTTTATGGTCGGCGGCGCGGTGCGCGATTTGTTGCTTGGGTTGACGCCAAAGGATTTTGACATCGCAACGGACGCGACGCCCCCGCAAGTGCAAAAGCTGTTCCGGCGCGCGCGGCTGATCGGACGGCGTTTTCAGATTGTCCATGTGCCGTTCGGGCGCGAGATCATCGAAGTGACGACTTTCCGCGGTCGTTCCGGCACGCCGGCGCGCGTGATCGATGAAAGCGTCAAACGTATTTGGAAACGGCGGCGCAATTCAGCGCACCATCTCCATGCCATCGACGCGAGCGGGCGCGTGCTGCGCGATAACGTCTGGGGCGAACAGCATGAGGACGCGGCGCGCCGCGATTTCACGATTAACGCGATGTATTACGATCCCGCGGCGCAAACGGTATTGGATTATCACGATGGCATCACGGATTTGCGCGCGCGGCGGTTAAGAATGATCGGCGACCCGGCCGCGCGCTACCGTGAGGATCCGGTGCGGATGCTGCGCGTGGTGCGTTTCGCGGCGAAACTGGACTTTGAGATTGACGAACAAACGCGCGCGCCGATCCGAGCGATGACGGCTCTATTGAATAATGTGCCGTCCGCGCGGCTATTCGATGAAGTGCTCAAATTACTGCTGTGCGGCCACGCCTTCGAAGGTCTGCAGCGGCTGCGCGCGGAAGGATTGGACCGCTGTGTCTTACCGTCGCTCGACGCTGCGCTTGGGGATACGCAAACGGCGGAGTTGGTTCTGAGAACGTTGCGTAACACTGATGCGCGCGTGCGCGCGGATCAACCTGTCTCGCCGAGTTTTGTATTCGCAGCGCTGTTATGGTTTGATGTGCGCGTCCATTGGCAGCGCGGGCAAGCGGCGGGCGAGTTTCCCATTCCGGCGCTCTATCGCGCGATGGACGAAACACTTCAGTTGCAAATGAGACACGTGGCGATCCAGCGCCGCACAGGCAGCGATATGAAGGAAATTTGGGGATTGCAGCCGCGTCTTGAAAAACGCGGCCGAGCAGCGCTCAAGCTGATTGCGCATCCGCGTTTTAGAGCCGCATATGATTTTTTGCGGCTGCGATGCGAATCCGGCGAGCTTGATCGCGCGCTGGGAGACTGGTGGGCGGCTTTTATTGAAGGAAATAGCGCGCAACGGGAGACTTTGCTGGCGCAAAGTGCCCCGTTACAAAGCGCACGGAAAAGCAAATGACCATTGCATACCTTGGCCTGGGCGCCAACCTCGGCAAGTCCATTCAAACTTTGCAGAATGCGATTGCGTCTCTTGCGCAGCAGGGTGGATTTGCCGTGCGCGCCCAATCCGGTTTCTACCGCAGCGCGCCGGTTCAAGCAGACGGCCCGGATTACACGAATTGCGTGGTTGGCATTGAAGTGCTGCTGAAGCCACGGCCCTTATTAAAGACCATTGCGAATATCGAAGCGCGTTTCGGCCGCACGCGGCCTTATCCGAATGCGCCGCGCACACTCGATATCGACTTGCTGCTCTACGGTGATATGTATTTCGATGACGCTGACTTGACCGTTCCGCATCCGCGTTTGACCGAACGCGCGTTTGTCCTTGTACCGTTGCTTGAATTGGCGCCAGAGATCGAAATTCCGCGGCGGGGCCGGGCAGTAGATTTTCTCCCTTCCGTTGCGCAGCAGCGCATCTCAAGAATCGCGGCGCCTGATTTGGGATGAAGATAGCAGAACGTGCCGCTGTGACTGTCCCGCGTTTGCAGAGCATGCGCGCGGCGGGTGAGAAGATTGCGGCGCTCACCTGTTACGACGCGAGTTTTGCCGCGCTGCTGGACCGTGCGGGCATCGATGTGCTATTGATCGGCGATTCGCTTGGCAATGTCGTGCAGGGGCATGCGACGACGCTTCCGGTCACCATTGACGAAATGGTCTATCACACCGCCTGCGTTGCGCGCAGCCAACCCTTGGCATTGATCATCGCCGATCTGCCGTTCGGCAGTTTTTCAACCCCGAGCGATGCGTTTAAAAACGCCGCCGCACTGATGCGTGCGGGTGCGCAAATGGTCAAGCTGGAAGGCGGATGCTGGCTGGCGGATACGGTGCGTTTTCTGGTTGAACGCGCGGTTCCGGTGTGCGCGCATTTAGGTTTGATGCCGCAATCGGTGCACGTGCTCGGCGGCATGAAGGTGCAGGGCAAGAGTGGAAATGCGGCGGCGCAATTACTGCACGATGCGCAATGCTTGCAACAGGCGGGCGCGCAACTGTTAGTTATCGAAGCCGTGCCCGCGCCCGTCGCGGCGGCGCTTACCGGCAGGTTGACCATTCCAACCATTGGCATCGGCGCAGGCCGTGAATGTTCGGGACAAGTGCTGGTGCTCTACGATATGCTCGGGATTGGGTCTGGCCCATATCCGCGTTTTGTCAGAAATTTCCTATCGGGCCAGCCGAGCATTCAGGCGGCCGTCACGGCATACGTGCGCGCGGTCAAGGAAGTTCAGTTTCCAGAGGCTGAACATGCGTTTTAAAAAGGCTCTGTATCGAATTGGACATCTCTTCACGGTGCTCGATAAACCGTTTGTATGGAGTGTCCTCTTATTGACCGGAATCGGTTTGATCAGTTTGTACAGCGCCAGCTTTGATGCGCCTGGACGCTTTCAAGATCAGATTCGCAACGCCGGCCTGGCTTTTGCATTGATGTGGGCGATTGCCTCTCTTTCGCCGCAGGCGTTGATGCGCTGCGCGGTGCCGCTCTATACGGTTGGTATTGCGTTGCTGGTTGCGGTTGCAATGTTCGGGCTCACCCGCAAGGGCGCGAAACGATGGATCAATGTTGGCGTCGTGATTCAACCGTCCGAAATCATGAAAATCGCAGTCCCGATGATGCTGGCATGGTATTACCACCAATGCGCTCACATCATTCGTGCGCGCGATCATTGGGTTGCGCTGCTGCTTCTAGCGGTGCCCGTCGGCTTGATTGCCAAGCAGCCCGATCTGGGGACCGCGATACTCGTGTGCTCATCGGGGTTTTTTGTCAGTTATCTAGCTGGTTTGAGCTTCCGGTGGATTCTGCCGGTTTTCCTCACCTTTACGCTGGCGGTTGGCGCTTTAATCACATTCGAGCGCAAGATTTGCCAGCCGGATGTGCAATGGCCGCTGCTGCGCGATTATCAGAAACATCGCGTGTGCACATTGCTCAACCCGGGCGCCGACCCGCTGGGCAAGGGGTTTCATACCATCCAAGCCACCATTGCGATTGGCTCGGGCGGCTTACACGGCAAGGGCTGGCTTAAAGGCACCCAGACGCATCTGGAGTTCATTCCTGAAAAACACACCGATTTTATTTTCTCCGTGTATGCCGAAGAATTCGGTTTAATCGGCGGCTTGGCGCTGCTTTTTTTATATCTCTGTTTAATTGTGCGGGGCTTGCAAGTCGCGACTAAAGGCGCGACTTTATTTAGCCGCCTGTTGGCGGGTTCGTTGACGCTGAGCTTTTTCAGCTATGTGTTTGTCAATATCGGCATGAATAGCGGCTTACTGCCTATTGTCGGCGCACCCTTGCCGTTTATGAGTTATGGCGGCACCGCGCTGGCCACGGTTGGGATTGCGGTTGGCTTGATTATGAGTGTAGGGCGACGCAAGACGCTGATTCAAAGCTAGAGCCATTTTTAATGGGTCAAGTCTTTTTAACACGTGGAAATGATCCCTGAGCCTTCAATTGAGCAAATTGGAGTGCCCCCTTGGACTGGACAACTTGGGCTATGAAAATTGACTCACTTGCCGAGCGCGTG
>LXRJ01000338.1 GCA_001684025.1 Candidatus Glomeribacter gigasporarum
ACGCGCTTTTGCCCTGGAAATCAGCCTTAATCCTTTAACTACGCCTATTTGCAGTCCGCAGAGATTCCATGATTCAAATCAACCCCATCGCAGCCCGCCCCGGATTGAATTCGGTTTTATGAGTAAAGCTTGACCAAGCGGTTCGCACAATCCGCCGAGCCAGCACCMCCAAAGNCTGCCGTAGTGGATAGCCCCTTGGCCCGCTGATGCTCATAGAAAGCTCTCCACGCTTTTGTTTTTGCTGCCGCCATGGCAGCCAAATAGAGCAAACGCCGCAGCTCGCCCGGCCCCCGTTTGGATAGACGCCGCCGTCCCCGACATTGCCCCGAATCCTTGGGGCGTGGATCCAAGCCCGTGAAAGCGACGAAGGCATCCGCGTTTTTAAGCGGTACCCGCTCCAGCGTATTGAGCAGACTGCTGCCGACGACAGCGCCCACCCCTGTAATGGAGCATAGACGGGCATGATGCTGCTTTCGCTGGGCGTTGGCTTCAGTAAGGGCCTTTACCTTTTCATCAATCCGGGCAATCACTTTGTCTAGACGCTCTTTCAAACCTTTAAGATCAGGGGTGAACTCATCCAAGTCCTTCAAAGACTGGATGAGCGCTGCCCGAGTCCGGCTGATCTTGGCCCGCCGCTTGAGGAGCTGATCGATCTGGCGTTGTTCGGGAGTAGGCGGAATCCACGGATGCAATTGCTCGTGCTCACGGGAGAGCAGGCGGGCAATCAATTGTGCATCTACCCGGTCCGTCTTGCCGTGTAATCCCATTGCCTTGGCATAATGCCGCGTGTCCTTGGGATTAAGGACGTAAACGATAAAACCTCGTTCGTAGGCCAGCTCGGCCAGCAGTTCATGGTAACCGCCTGTTGCCTCTACTCCATCCTGTCACCAGCGCAATTAAACTGACCCACATCAGCGGAATGAAACTGACCCACCTCACGTAAATTT
>LXRJ01000388.1 GCA_001684025.1 Candidatus Glomeribacter gigasporarum
GAAGTGGATGTTGTTGGTTGGCTGCGCGCGGAAATAACTGTTCACCAATTCGCGTTGGACTTGCCACGCGAGATCGTCAGTGAAAGATTTCACGAGCATTAAGTAGCCGGTTTCGGTGAGAAGGGTCAGCCCGTTCGGCGCTATGATTTCAAGCTCTTTTAAGGCTTCGTCCGGATTTCGGATGAAGTAATCTTCACCGCTGACAAAGCGTTCTTTATTGTCATTGAAGCGTTTGCGCGCCGTTCCTTCCGGTCGTTGATGCACGCGGTCGATCATGGCGAGCGTGACGACGCGCTGCCCGTTGAATTCAACCGGCGTAAGAAGCGTGTTGTGCACGGTGATGGTGTTTTGAGCTTGCGTCATTTCATCCTCTTTTATTGCCGAACACCCGCGCATCGCCGGATACCCACGCATCGCCGAACACCTGCGCATCGCCGGATACCCACGCATTGCCGAACACCTGCGCATTGCCGAACACCTGCGCATCGCCGGACACCTGCACATCGCCGAATACCCGCGCATCGCCGGATACCCACGCATTGCCGAACACCTGCGCATCGCCGGACACCTGCGCATTGCCGAACACCTGCGCATCGCCGGACACCTGCGCATCGCCGGATACCCGCGCATCGCCGGATACCCACGCATTGCCGAACACCTGCGCATCGCCGAACACCTGCGCATCGCCGGATACCCACGTGTTGAAATGCACCGAAAACTGAGCCTGGAAATGCACTGAAAATTGACCCACCCC
>LXRJ01000437.1 GCA_001684025.1 Candidatus Glomeribacter gigasporarum
AGATTCATAGGATGTTTTGACATACTTCCTTTGRATGTGATTATAAAACATAAACATTACAAAGATCATTGTGTTGTTTGTTCAAGGTATACATATTGCGAATCTGGACGGATAACGAAAGAAGGATTTGAAAAATATCAATTTAATCCCAAAGTTAAAGACGGCATATACTCAATACTTAGAGTTTGTGAAGTTTGTTATAAAAAGGACAAATCTTCATTTCATTTGTACTTACCAACAAAGGAACTATTTAAACCCCCAACTTTTTATTATTTACAAGAAACTGAATCATTTATTCCAACACCTGGAGACATTACCACTTGTATTTCTTTTTGAACTTTCAAAACAACAATGACAACTCCAATCAAACCAATGATCAAACTATTTTTTTTAACTCTTCCAACCGAGACAATATTAATTATTTTTGATTTATTAAGCTATTCAGATATATTAAGATTAGCACTTACTTGCAAAGAAGTTTATAATATTTTTAAACAATACAAGCAACCGAATATTAAAAGAGATGTTTTTATTGAAGTAAATAATAAATCCAAGCGCCCTATCGAATATCCTTTTCTCGAAGTTAATTATGGGAAAAAATCAAAGAAACTTCAAACTGTTATTTTTCATCCATCTAC
>LXRJ01000493.1 GCA_001684025.1 Candidatus Glomeribacter gigasporarum
TCTAGCAACTAAAGACGATTTGCAGCGGGAAATAGCTGGCTTGCGCAAAGATGTACACCGCGAAATTGGCGATCTGCGCAAGGACAATGAATTGCTGCGCAAGGACACATCCGCAATGGAGCAGCGTTCCGATGCCAAGCACGAATCGCTGCGCAAGGATATCTTCCATGAAATAAGAGAGCTTGAATCGCGCTTAATGGTTAAGCTAGGAGGGCTTATTGTTGCGGGTGTCGTTGTTATAGCTGCCCTTCCCGCGATTTTTAAATATTTGCATGTAGGCTGATTCACGCGGCAACCTGGGCTTCTTCGTTGACTGGATGCGGTTGCGCGCAAAGCCATACCTTGTAAGCTCTCAAGGCATCGGCGTGTTTGACTCTGGCGTCTGCAGACTTGGTGAGCTGGTTGATGTTCCAATCGAACTCCGAATCACTGAGTGAATGGAGCGGTTTATAGATAGACTCTTCGCTCCGTTTTCTGGGGATGGGGTAGCGCGGCTGTAAGATGCCTTCTTCCTTTTCTGCCAGCAATTGCCGCGCCA
>LXRJ01000255.1 GCA_001684025.1 Candidatus Glomeribacter gigasporarum
TTTTTTAAAGATTATTTATCATTATAAAATTGTTTTTGAATCTATTCAGTCATTATAGACCGAATAGATCTTTATCCTTGTAATTATGAAAATTAAAAATCTATTCAGTTTTATAACCGAATAGAATTTTACCTWTGTAATTTAAAAATGGAAGAATTTATTCCAATAACAATTTGGTTTGGTGGTAAAAAAACCAAACAAAATTTAAAAAATCAACTTAGATTAGTAAAAACAAAAGAAAACAAGAAATATCTCCAAATGAAATTAACTCAAAACCAGATAATGACTTATGATATCAAAAATTACAAATTTATTAAGAACTATATTTGGTGTGCTAATAAAATTGGAAATACTTATTATACACAAACAAGAATTAAAAAAAAAAWTTTACGATTTCATCGAGCAATTTATCCCAATTTCAAGATGGTTGATCATAAAAATCRATGTGGGGTTGATAATCGTGAATGTAATCTTCAAGAATCAACTCCAAAAAAAAATACGTTAAATTGTAGATTATATAAAAACAATTCTTCAGGATATAATGGAATTTTCTTTTGTAAATTTAGTAATGCTTGGGGATTTCGTTGGTMTGAAAATAAAAAACAAAAAGTAAAATGGTTTAGAATTAACAAAAAAAGAAATTTTGATCAAGCAAAACAATTAGCGATAGATTATAAATATAATATTGATAAAACTATTAACAATAAAAATGACCATCCTATTYAGTCTATTTGACCGAATAGAATTTTTTTTATATAACTTAAAATGAATTCTAAAAAGGTAAATATTTTTTACTTTGTATTTTGTTTAGTTCTCTATCAAAATATAAAATATGCAGGATCTWRKTGAGTYTAAATGGCATCTGGTWAWANCCTTGAATAGCATTTARAAATCRATTTCCGTTAATTTTGATAGTCTCAATATTTTRTGAAAAAAGTGGCATTAAACTTTGGTTGTGAACAGCACTTAGTATTAAAAATATTGATTGAAACGATGATGACATTATACTTACTATTTTTTATTTATTTAGATTACTTCTAAAGAAAAAGGAAATGGTCAAGAATTTTCTATAGTCTCATTGCTTCGCGAGAATGAAATTAATTGCAACGCAACAAGAACCGAATATATAATTGATAAGAAATTTTGTCCAATAGGAGATGGGGGTATCGATTTCTTCGGAGATTATTTAACTTTAAATTTCATTGGTCAATCAAAATATAAGAGTGAAAAATATCACGTGGGCCCTGCTGATATTCGTGAATTTGCTGGTGTACTTGCAAAACAAGCAGAAGGAATTGTTGGATTTTTTGTTACAAATACAAAATATTCAACCAATGCGATAAATGAAGCAAAAAATTCTAAACGAATAATCATTTTATGTACTCTTCAGGATATAGTAAGTCAAATCAAATTAACTCAATTAAAACTAGAAAATGAAGAGTTGTCAAAAAATTCATTCGATTTAGAGGACTTTATTATTGAAAATATTGAGATTGATTCATATGAWCAACCTGTTTATATGTTCGGTATGAAGATTGAAGGAAAGG
>LXRJ01000257.1 GCA_001684025.1 Candidatus Glomeribacter gigasporarum
TTGACGATCAGCCACGGCAATCCTGTCTGTTCACACATCACGCGGTCGGCTTCGCTGGGCGTCGGCAGCAGATTCGGATGGGAGTGCACGATGCAGAGCACCTCGCCCGCTTCTTCCGCCGCCACATAGTCCGCTGGGTGCAGGATGAAATGCGTGTCGCTGGCAGCCGTATTGCGGCACGGCCAATAGCGTTCCTGGCCCTGGCTTCGGAGAATCACACCACAGGATTCGCGCGGGTAGTCGGCGGCGGCGTGGGCGCGCAGCGCCTGAAGGGTATCGGTAGACACGTCTGTGCACCGCATGGGTGCTTGCGTTTTCATACAAAATTTTGTATAAATCTATTGAAATGAGTCGTCGTGTTAAACCCGTTGAATTTCGAGACAGTGCCCTAGCAGATTTGCGGGCCTTTCCACCGGCCGCCCGACGTGAGGCCGGCCATCAGCTGGACCAGGTGCAACGGGGTCTCGATCCGGACGATTGGAAACCGATGACGACTATCGGGCCGGGTGTGCGAGAGATCCGGATTCGAGGGGCGAAGGGCGCTTTTCGGGTGGTCTATGTCGCCAAATTTGAGGCCGCCCTATTCGTCCTGCACTGCTTTCAGAAGAAGACCCAGAAGACCCGACCACAGGATATTGAGCTGGCGGCGCGACGCTACCGTGAGTTACTAAAGGAGATAAGCCCATGAGCCATGAGCGTTTTACGAGTGTATGGGAGGCCCTGGAGGCGTCCCCTGCTCAGGCGGAAAACCTGAAGCTGCGCTCAGCGCTGATGATTTCGCTGAAACAAATCCTTCAGCGCGAGGGACTGACAGAACGCCAAGCCGCCGAGCATTTAGGTATCACGCAGCCCCGTGTGTCAAACCTCATGCGCGGCAAAATCTCTCTGTTCAGTCTGGATAGTCTGGTGAACATGCTCGCCGCCTTTAACCGATGGGTGGAGATACGTATCGTTGAGGCTTCGCCCGCCATGCATAACACTCGGCCGCCCTTCACCGCGTCAGCCCCGCCCCTGGAAAGCCCCCAAAGTTGAGGATGCCGTATTCACCAAATCGGCATTTGCAACTGGACAGCCGCTTGCCGCATTTATCCTGCGCCGGGTCAGCGGTGGGCCGGTCGTTCTCGTCGAAATACGCCATCCCCGTGTACCCGCACTCCGCCGAACGGTAAACCCAGGTGCAGGTCGCCTGAATCACCTGACGGCCCGGCAAGCGCACGCCGGGCAGATCGATGGAAGCGGCCAACTCGAATTCCAGATACACCGCGTTTTCCGCCGCTTTCCGATCCACGCACCAGATTTCATCGGGAAAGTGCTGATTCGGGTCGGCTTCGGGATTGCCTTCTGGAAAATTGACGGCATCCAGAAAGCGCGCGAAGGTGCGTTTGCGCAGCAGCCTGCACCCGACAAAATCATCGAAGGCTCGCGCTTCCGCTCCCAACAGACCGCCGATATTGGCGACTTTGAGTTTCGGGCGTGGCAAGGCTCCCTGCCCCCGCCGCTCAAAACCTTCGGCTTCAATCGGCAGSCGGRCAYAGGGG
>LXRJ01000276.1 GCA_001684025.1 Candidatus Glomeribacter gigasporarum
CTAGTCATTTCAATTTGTAAATAATTTTATACTTACTTGCTAATAATTTGTTTTATATTTGATTAGAGAAGTTTTATTTATTATAGATCATTATAATTTGTATAATAATTCGATTTATATTATTAAAAAAAGTTTATTTAATTGTAGATTAACTCTGTAAGATAAGTTTACACTTACCGGCTAATAATTTCATACATATATATTAACTAGAAAGTTTTATTTAATTATAGATTATTCCAATTTATAAATGGTTTTATACTCACCGCCTAATAATTTAATTGGTGGAGTTTAATTTAATTATAGATTATTCAAATTTATAAAATGATTTTCTACTCACAAGCTAATAATTTAAATTTTATATAATTGATTAGAGAAGTTTTATTATAGATTAATACAATTTATAAATAATTTTATACTCACAAGCTAATACGTAATTTAGGTTTTATATAATTGGTTTATTTATAAATTATCTTAATGTATAAAAAACAATTTTATACTTACTTGCTAATAATTTATATATAATTGATTAGAAAGTTTTATTCAATTATAGATTATTCTAATTTGTAAAATTATTTTATACTTACTCGCTAATAATTTAATTATATATAATTGATTAGAGAAATTATATTCAATTATATATTTTTCCAATTTATAATAATTCTATACCTACTCGCTAATAATTTAATTTATTTATATTTGATTAGAGAAGTTTATGTATTATATATTATTATAATTTTTATACTCACCGGCTAATAATTCGATTTATATATATTAGAAAACCTTTATTTAATTGTAGGTTATTCTTATTGTAAAATAATTTTACACTCACCGACTAATAATTTCATTTATATATTTAATTAGAGAAGTTTTATTTAATTATAGATTAAAAAACTTATAAAATGATTTTATGCTCGTAAGTGCAATTTATTTTATAAGTTAAACAAACAATATAAGCTTATAATTGAATAAAAACTTTCTAATCAATTTAATAAATTAAACTATCAGCTCGTAAGTATAAAATTAATTTATAAATTAGAAATTCAAAAATAATCTACGTAATTAAAAACTTCACTATTCACTTATATACTTTATAAATTAAACTATTAGATCGTAARTATAAATTAAAATAAAAGTTTTCAATATATAAATTAATTTTATACTTACCATCTAATCATTTAATATATATAAATATCATTAGTTTTTTTTTATTTTATTATAATTAGACCATATAATTTTAATAATTGGAATTATTACAAAAGTATAAATCGATTTTTATACTTACCGTCTAATTGTTTAATATATATATATATATATTTAGATA
>LXRJ01000282.1 GCA_001684025.1 Candidatus Glomeribacter gigasporarum
TTCTCAACTCGGTGTATCCATTTTCAATCGCTGACCTGTGTCAATTTACATCCGATGGTGACACCGCGACCTTGCGAATTCAGAAAGACGCCATTTTGCCGAATCGGTTTCGCGCGGATGTGCGCGAGTGTTTTCTGATCGTCTCCGGCTATGGCGACTTGAGTTCCGAGCGCGCGTACCTGCGCGGCGAGACGTTTTCCTGCGTGCGGGAGGACGGCGGTGTGGTGGAATCCAAACTGGACGCCTACGCGGTTGGGGAGGATGGCAAGGCGGGCGTGCGGGGGCGTCTTGTCTCCAAGCAGGGACAGATCATTGCGAAATCGATGATGGCCGGTTTCCTGAGCGGTCTGTCTAAAGCCTTCGATGTCAATCCCGTCCCCGCGCTGAATCTAAATCCAGGCAACGGGACGCAGTACCAGCCTGTGTTCTCGCCGAACCTGCTTCAGGGCGCGGCGGTGAAAGGCGCGAGCGCCGCGCTGGACCGCGTTGCTCAGTTCTATATCGATATGGCGGAAAACCTGTTCCCGGTGATTGAAGTCGATGCGGGGCGGAAAATTGATGTGGTGCTGACCCGCGGTGCAGCGCTGCGTTTGGCGATGCCAAAAGAGACAGCTAGAAGGTGATTGAGCATGAAAACAACCCATCAAACCCCAATGCCGTGGAGCCGCTGGCTCTGCCTATTCCCCGTAATAGGCAGTCTGCTCGCCGGGTGTTCGGCGCTGAACATCGGCGAGAACCAGTACGGCTGCTCAGGGCTGCCGAAGGGGGTTCAATGTTGGTCGGCGCGCAAAGTCTATGACGCAACGCACCACGGGCAGTTGCCCCAGCCGGAACGTCCGGCGCAAGGGGCATCTTCTCGCGGCTCAGTCGCCGTCGTGATGCGTGCTAACGAGACGACGATTCGCACGGGTAGCCGTTCGGCTGGGAATGCCGCTGCTGTGGCGCTTTCCCCTGTCAGGGGTCCTGCGCCGCTGCGCACGCCTTCGCGTGTGATGCGCATTTGGATTGCGCCCTGGATCGACGCGCGAGGCGATTTGATGTGGCCGAGCGTGGTGTACACCGAGGTTGAATCCCGCCGCTGGCAAATCGGCCAGCCTGCCGTCCAGCCTGCGCCGATGCTCAGGCCGCTGGCCCCTGCGCGGTCGCCTGTGCACTCGACATCCGATTCTAAAGCATCCGTAGGAGGACAGACCCGATGAATCGCTTCAAACCTCATTTCGAGACCCCCGATTTTTGGATCAAAGCAGATTCCAATACGCGCGTCTTTAGCTTTCTC
>LXRJ01000303.1 GCA_001684025.1 Candidatus Glomeribacter gigasporarum
CTCTTGCGCACACACGCCGCAACAGTCGCAATACCACGTCACCTGGCGGCATCACGCCGACTCCCGCCCCGAAGGGGGTGGGGCGGCAGGGACGCATACTAAGCGGTAGAGGTCGAATAGCCTGTTGTAAGTTGTAACCAGCACATTCTTTCTACGGCCAGTTTCTATGTGGCTGATTGCTCCCTGAGACAAGCCTGTTCGGAAGGCAATCTCACTTTGTGAGAGCCCGTACTTTCGTAGAGCGCTGATAAGTTTCTTTGAATTCATATTGGCATTTTAATACTCATGTATTTATATGTCAATACCAAAGAATTTAACATATCAGGCATAATTTATTACATGAGTAATATTGGTAAAAAATTAGTGAAACGACGAAAGGCTTTGGGGTGGTCACAAGAGACCCTTGCCTCGAAGGCCCACGTTTCTCAGGGAACCATCGGACATTTAGAAAGCGGACGAAATCAAACGACACGGAAACTACCTGAAATTGCAGCGGCGCTTGGCGTTTCTGTAGAATGGCTTATTGCTAGCCAAGGAGCTGAAAAGGGAGCAAACAGAGGGACTGAGTTACCTCCTCCAGTTGTGCAGTTGGAGCCAGCAGTCCACCGTATTCTGTCTGCTATCGCTGGACTTTCGCACCATCAAATAGAGCAAATTGCAGCGGCAATCGAAGCGATCCGTAATACGCCAAACGTGCGCAAGAAAAATATGGAGCATATTTACTCTGAAGAAGTAGTGCGGATAGAAACACCAGATGGCAGAGTTATTGACCATTCTCCGAACATCACGCGTAACAAACGCTCATCATCCAAAAAGGCAGGGTGATTTATAGATGCATGTCTAAAAAAGTAAATATTTAAAACTGCCGAGCAGTAAAATACTAAAGAATCATCATGTTTTTCGGGGATATTGATGTCTATCATATTGCGAATACTTTCCTTTGTTTTTTTATACTCTTTTGCATTTTAATTGTAGGAATGATTGTCGGTCTTGTAAGTCCTAAAATTATTGCAAGCAAAGGAGAGACGCCGCTAAAGAGAAAGGAGGTTTTTATAGCAGGTATTATTTCCTCGTTGTTGTGTTTTGTGCTTTCTTACTTAATTAAGCCAGAAAAGAAAGAAGCAAATATACAACAAGAAAGT
>LXRJ01000350.1 GCA_001684025.1 Candidatus Glomeribacter gigasporarum
GGATTCCCTACCGCATCACCGGCCTGCCCGCCGCGCGCACCCATCCAGCCGCTCGGATGTTGCGCCATCTGTTGCATTTGTCGGACCAGCGGATCAAATGGACCGATGTGATGGAATGGTTACGCATCGACGAGATTGCCGCACATTACGGCATCGACGCACACGCGTTAGAGTCCATCGAGCATTGGTGCAGCGCGGCGGGCGCGCTGAACGATGAAACAGAGGTAACGCCGTGCAAGACGCCGCAAAAAGCCTTAATGAGGCTTTATTTAGGCTATGCCCTGCCCGCCGGTGCAGCGCCTATCGCCGGCATATTGCCCATTTCGGCGGKTGCCGACCYTGAAGCGCTTGAATGGCTTGGACGCTTATCGCATTGCATTGATGATTTGGATGATTTCGCACATCGCTGCGCGCAATCGGCAACGGCCGCCGAATGGCGGCTCCGGCTGCTTGATGCGCTCGAACGCTTCTTTCCCGCGCACGCGCAGGAGGCTGAATCCACGATTGAGGTGCGCGCGGTTTTAAATCGGCTATTTGAAGCCATGCAGGACGGCGCCGCCGAGTCGCTCTTACCTGTAACGGTTGTGCGCAGCGCGCTGATCTCAGCGCTCGAAGAACCGGCGCACGGCGGCGTTCCAACCGGCGGCGTGACCTTCTGCGCGCCCGCCAGTCTGCGCGGACTGCCCTATCGAGTCGTATGCCTGCTTGGCATGGACGACGGCGCGCTGCCGAGCAGCCATCGTCCCGATGAATTCGATCTGAGCGCTGTCTTCCCCCGCGCGGGCGACCGGCAGCGGCGGCAGGAAGAGCGCAATGTGTTTCTCGATCTGATTCTGGCCGCGCGCGAGCGGCTTTTCATTGCGTATACCGGACGCCATCTA
>LXRJ01000079.1 GCA_001684025.1 Candidatus Glomeribacter gigasporarum
ACAGGGGGGACGGTACGTCCCCCGCCCCGTTGGGGGTCGTCAAGGCGCGAAGCGCCGTTTATCCCCCCGTTTCGACCAACGGGAGAAATGGGGGGCTGTTTTAAGGTCTTTGCTCTATTTTTTGTTTTCATAACTATAGATAGAGAGGGAAATTTCAAAGATTCCTTATTTCATGCGGGTTTCAGGACATAGTACACGACACCCTGTGTCGGTGGGTGACGACACAGCTCGTGTCGTGTGGTTGTTATGAAATTTGACAAGCTAGTCAAATAATTGAACACTTTGGTTTGTCCTGTTTTATGACAACTAAAGATAAAAATATGACTAAGTTGGCGGTAGCACACGACAAGCTAGGAGTGAGGGCTAATAGCGGGCCAAAAACATGGGTTCAGACTGAGCGTAAAGCTCATGAGGCATGGGCACGTATGGTTATGCGGAAGCCGCGTGCCGCAGCGCTGCTGCATCATCTTGTTGCCCGCATGGGACATCAGAATGCGGTGGTAATTAGTCAGAAAACACTTGGAATACTGATGGGAGCGCATGAGCGAACAGTACAGCGCGCCGTGGCCGACTTGGTAGCTGAAAGGTGGATTCAAGCAGTCAAAATTGGGCCTTCTGGAACCGTGAAGGCGTATGTTGTGAATGACCGTGTTGCATGGGGCGATAAACGCGATTTACGGCTTCACTTATCTGTGTTTTCTGCTATGGTCGTAGCTAATGCTGAAGAGCAGGATAATGCGGCGCTGGAGAATGTAGATTTACGTCGTATTCCATCCCTATATCTCAACGAACATCAGTTGCCGACTGGAGATGGAGAAGAGCCTCCAAGCCAGCCGTGCATTGAAGGGATGGAGCCTGACCTGCCAGCTATACGATTGCGAGAGCACCACCAGACATGACCGCGCCTGCTAGAGTCAAATCTGGCTGCCGCACTAGTAGCCAGGTAGAGCTTTACTTGACTTTGACGGTTAACGCAATGCAACCGTGAATAACGCGAACGCGCACGAGATCATAGATTCTGAATCCGGCCTGATGTAGCCAATGACCGCTCATATAAATCGCGGGCGCGGATGGTCCCAGTCGATTCGGATTTGTGGGATAAAGGTAATTACGTGAGACTTCAACGAAGCGATCTGGATATATCCCGCGCTCCGCTAATTCCAGTTTTCCTGGCTTATGATGTCCCTTAGCCATAGTCAACTCCCTTAGTGAGTTGGTTGTGGTTAGCGGGTTTGGGGTGTTCACGCACCTCAAACCCGCGCTTTTTAATGGAGCAGTGATATCAAGCTAATCAGAGCTATGGCGGGGCTTTGATTTCTTTAAGATCGAATTGAAATACAAGAGGTACGGATACACCTTGAGTGGAACTGATCATGACATGACTTCTAACTTTCGGTTTTATTCCCGCCATCCACTTCCAAGTTGGATGGCAGACCGAACAGGGTTAGTAGACCGGAGCATAGGAACCGGCGAGCCTTTCAGCTCCCCCATCCGGCCCGCCATAGGAGCAATGCCAGATGTTTGACACAAAAAAGCCGCTTCCAATATTTCAATGAGCGCGGCTTCTCTGCGCCTATGCTGCACGGGCTACTAAACCCGCTTGCTGTTATTTCAACAGCCAGAACAGTGTATGTAACCCATATATAGAATGTCAAGATATTTTTGTGATATATTGAATACAGTGATTCGTCAAAAGAGAGTTATAAATGGCTACTTCAATTCGGCTTGCAACTGAAACTGAACGGCGTCTCGACTCCCTATCTTCTCGAACTGGACGCACAAAAGCTTATTATCTACGTCAGATCATAGAGAACGGCCTCGACGAGCTAGAAGACTATTACCTCGCCGCTGAAGTAATGGAGCGTATTCGTAAGGGAGAAGAAAAAATCTATTCCTCAGCCAGTGTGAGAAAAGATCTTGGCTTGGATAATTAACTATACAGAAACAGCCAAGAATCAGCTTAAGAAGCTTGATAGGCAAATGGCGAGGCGCATTGCTGACTATATGGACAAACGCATTTCTCTACGGGAAAATCCTCGCAGCATAGGCAAAGTTCTGGCTGGGCCACTTGTTGGTTTTTGGTGCTACCGCGTTGGCAATTACCGCATCATTTGCGATATTCAAAATGATGCTTTATGCGTCCTAGTAGTGGGGATAGGCCATCGCCGAGAGGTATATCGACACCATTAATTTTCAGCGATGAAAGAGAAATTACTAGAATCGTTCAATTTAAACTCGATCCTAATAACCTACCGGAACTGATAGTAGAACAAAAATTTAGACTAAGCTCGCTTAAAGACGAAGATATCGACTACAGCGATATTCCGCCGCAGATTTGGGTTCAATGGACACGCCCTGGTGCACTCGTGCCCGTTGGAAACGGGCAGAAAGTGGGGTTTGGGGGAGCAATGGAACGAAAAGTGAACTTAAGGGTTTAGGATGGGACCCTAAAAGCTTGTTTCTGTGCTTTTCGCTGAAGTAACCGCGACACGGTTGCCGGATGGACGTTGAACAATCGGGCCACATCCGCCGCAGTTTTCTGACCTGAACTCACCAAATTCATAATCTCCTGCGCCTGATGCTCTTTCAGCTTAGGGCGCCGCCCGCCCACACGCCCTGCCTTGCGTGCAGCATCCAACCCGTTTTTTGTGCGCTCACGTAGCATCGCCCGCTCAAATTCGGCAAAAGCACCGACCATTTGCATCATCATGCGGCCACCCGGCGAAGTGGTATCGATAGATTCTGTCAAACTCTGAAAACCCGCGCCTGCCTGCTGGATCTTTTCCATCAATGTCAGCAGGTCTTTCAAAGAACGGGATAGGCGATCCAGTTTCCACACGATCACCACATCCTGCTTGCGGAGCTGCCCGATCAGACGATGCAATTCGGGCCGTTCCCAGCGGCTGCCCGTGGCTTTCTCCTGAAAAATGAGTTCGCACCCAGCCGATTGAAGGGCAGCTATTTGTGCTGCCGTATTCTGATCCTGGGTTGAGACGCGAGCGTATCCGATGCGCATGGTTGCAAAAACCGATTGCCAATGGACGTAATATTGCAATATATTTTCGCAACACACAATGCCGCGTTTTCTGTCATCCAGATTTTGTTGCGCAAACGAATGTTTGCGCAATGAAGAGAGGCTCTAAAAAGCAGTCGCATGCCTGTTCAGTTTCTGACTGCCGCGCAGCGGGCCAATTATGGCCGCTACGTTGCTGAGCCGACGGCGGTGGATTTGGCCCGCTACTTTCATCTGGATGATACCGACCATCAACGGCTTGTCAGCAAACGAGGTAAGCACAATCGATTAGGCTTCGCGGTACAGTTGACGACGGTGCGTTATCTGGGGCGATTTCTTGATGACATAACCCAAGTCCCGCCAAATGTCCTGGATACCCTATCGCGGCAGCTGGGTCTTTCCAAGAAGACAGGCCTGGCTGATTATCCGAATCAACGACATCGGTTTCGGCATGTCACGGAAATCTGCCAGGGGTATGGCTACCGTGATATCCATACCCCTTTCGTTGGCTTCCAGCTCACACGCTGGCTTTACGCACAATGCTGGACAGGCACTGATCGGCCCATTGTGCTGTTTGAACGGGCAACGGCCTGGTTACTGGCGAACAAAGTGCTGCTGCCCGGCGCGAGCACTCTGGAACGCTTCATTGCCAGGTTGCGGCAACGGGTGGAACAACGTGTGTGGCATCTGCTCGGACAGGGCATAACCCCAGAGAGCCAACATAAACTGGAAGCGCTGCTGTTAGTGTCGGAAGGCAACCGACGCTCGTGGTTCGACCAACTGCGGACAGGGCCAACGACCGTGAGCGGCCCCTCCCTGTTACGCGCCCTGGACCGACTCGACAAGGTCAAAAACCAGGGCATCACCTTCAGGGCAACAGGTTCAATCCCTGCCAGCCGCATCGCGTCCTTGGCCCGCTTTGCTACCCGTGCCAAAGCAACAGCGATCAGCCGTCTGCCAAAAGTCCGACGCTTGGCAACATTAGCCGCCTTTATGCAAACACTCGAAGCTTCGGCACAAGACGATGTGCTTGATATTCTGGATGGCCTACTGCGTGAGATATTCAGCGCGGCCGAGAAGGCTGACCGGAAAACGCGCTTGCGCAGTCTGCGTGATCTGGACACAGCGGCGACCACATTGGCCGATGTATGCGCCTTATTGTTGGATCCTGCCTTACCGGATCATGAAGTACGCACGCAAGTTTTTACCCAGATTCCCCGTGAGCGCTTGGAACAGCCTCTGAAAGAGGCCTATGCGCTGCTACGGCCTCCAAACGATGTGTTTTACCTCGAACTGAAGGAACGCTATCGACGTATTCGGTTGTTTCTGCCGAAGCTGCTTCAGCATATCCGTTTTGCTGCGGCCCCGGCAGGCGAAAGCACGGTCGCGGCGCTGGCCTATCTGCGGCAGCATCTCCACAGGCGCACATTTGATGACGCCGCACCGCTGGAAGTTGTCAACAAAGCCTGGCAGCGGTATGTCATGCCGGACCTAACGAAGAAAACCCTTGACCCGCGTGCCTACATCTTCTGCGTGCTAGACCGATTGCGCACTGCGTTAAAACGCCGCGATGTGTTTGTCACACCCAGTTGGCGCTATGCTGATCCCCGCATCGGACTCTTGTCAGGCGCGGAATGGGAAACAGCGCGGCCCATGATTTGCCGGACACTCTGCCTGAGTCCAGACCCCAAGCCTATTTTGGAGGAACTGACGCAAGAGCTGGATCGGACTTACCGTGCCGTACTCACGAGGTTACCCAACAATCCAGCCGTGCGTTTTGAAGGCGCATCCGGCAAGGAGGAGCTGATCCTCAGCACGCTCGATAAAGTTGAGGAGCCGGATTCATTGATGGCCTTGCGTTCGGCCGTGGCTGAACGGATGCCACGGGTCGATTTGCCTGAAGTTCTGCTGGAAATTGCTGCCAGAACCCATTTTACCGAGGCCTTTGTCCACCTCAGCGAACAGGCCACGCGTGCTTCGGATTTGGCAACCAGCTTATGTGCAGTGTTGCTTTCCGAAGCCTGCAATACCGGTATGGAACCCTTGGTACGGGGTGATGTCGCTGCCTTGCGGCGGGACCGTCTGACCTGGGTCAGCCAGAATTACCTGCGGGATGACACCCTGGTTGCAGCCAATGCAAAACTGGTAGCGGCGCAGAATGATCTGACGCTCGCTCAGCCCTGGGGCGGCGGTGAGGTCGCTTCTGCAGATGGACTGCGCTTTGTCGTGCCTATCAAAACCGTGCACGCTGGCCCAAATCCCAAATATTTCGGCATTGGCCGCGGCGTAACTTACTACAATCTGGTATCCGATCAATTTACCGGTCTGCATGCCATCACCGTGCCAGGAACGCTGCGCGACAGCCTAGTATTGCTGTCTGTTGTGCTGGAACAGGAAACCGAGTTGCAGCCTACGCAGATCATGACCGATACCGGCGCGTATTCGGATGTGGTGTTTGGCCTGTTTCGGCTATTGGGGTATCGCTTCAGCCCAAAACTGGCAGATATCGGCGGCRCCCGTTTCTGGCGCATCGACTCCCAAGCAGATTATGGCTTGCTCAATCGCATTGCCCGTCAAAAGGTGAATCTGGAATTGATCGCCCAGCATTGGGATGATTTGCTGCGGTTAGCTGGCTCTCTCAAGCTAGGGAAGGTATCGCCCGCAGGCATCATGCGTACCTTGCAAACAGGGGATCGCCCAACCCGCTTGGCACAGGCTTTAGCTGAATTTGGCCGTATCGACAAAACGCTGCATACACTTCATTACATAGATGATGAAAACAAGCGACGCGCGACCCTGATTCAACTTAATCGGGGCGAAGGCCGTCACAAGGTGGCCCGTGAAGTCTTCCACGGCAAACGAGGTGAATTACGACAGCGTTATCGCGAAGGACAAGAAGATCAGCTCGGCTCTTTGGGCCTGGTGACTAACATCATCATTCTGTGGAACACGATTTACATGGAGGCTGTGCTAAACCAGCTTCGGCAGGAAGGCTATCCCGTGCTGGATGAGGATGTGGCGCGGTTATCGCCGCTGATGCACGAACATATCAATATGCTGGGGCGTTATTCGTTCGCAGTGCCGCAGGCGGTTGCCAGGGGCGAATTGAGGCCATTACGCGACCCAGGAGAAGACGCTTAAGTTCACTTTTCGTTCCGTTGCTCCCCAAAGCCCATGTACTAACCTAGACTTGATCTAACACAAACTCAACGCTCAAACCCCATCCCTCTGTTGCGCCCAGGTTTTTTCTGGCGCTCCGTTTCAGTTTCGATTAAACCAACCTCTCTAGCACGCGCAGGAGCCGCCTTAATCAGCTCCTGAGCAAACGTTTTTGCCGCTTGTGCGAGTTTCTGCAAATTTTCTTTATGGCCCGCTAATTCAGTCTTCAACATTTGTATAGTTTCATTGCGCTGCTGCGTGAGCACATCTGCGGTACGCTTCGCCATCATAGATAACTCAGCCTGTATGTGAGCCTGTCTTGCTTCATCCTGTGCCCGCTTGGCTTCCTGCTCAAGCTTTGCGCGCTCTTTCTGGCTTTGCCTCCTACCAAATCCTTGCCCTGCCATCTGCGCTAGCAATCGCATCCGCTCACGGTTATGTGCTATCGCAGCGCGGTTATGCGCTTCGGCTTGTTTCCGAGCTTCTTCCATTTCAACTGCATGGCCAGTCAATTTGTCCATGAGACGGGGCGCACGCGGGACTTCCCTCAATTTCATTGGTCGTAAGCGCGGATTTTGCTCAGTCATATTGAGCGCGCCGTACCAG
>LXRJ01000359.1 GCA_001684025.1 Candidatus Glomeribacter gigasporarum
CGCGGATGCAGTAATAGCTCTGTGCATCTCCCTCCGTGCGCACTTCAATCTCTAGCCGTGCGTTGGGGCATTTAGACTGTTTTATTTCATACCGCCCCGTCTTGCGGATTGCGGGCAGCACCTCGTCGCATACCCAAGCCTCAAAACGTTCGGCTTCGGGTTTGTGGGATTTCAAGATCAGGCGGTAGAGATTGCCTTCGTTGATGAAGGTCAGCTCTTGTTGGCCGCCTTTGGTAAGGGGGTAACGTTTCGTTACCCCCTTTGTACGGCAATGATCTTTTATTGCTTTGCTATCGTTGGTGTAGTCAAGCACTGCGCAAACATCTTTCGCGCAGAACCAAGGCTTGCCTTGTTCATCCACAAGGATGCGGACTTCTTGGGAATCAAACTGAAATACAGACGGTACGGATGTACCCGATGCGGGAGATGTCATGGCATGACTCCGATAGTGCGGTTGTTTTACCGCCGCCCCCAACGTCAATTGAGGGTGGCGACCGAAACGAGAGTTGACGTGCCGGACTATCGGAGCCGGTGAGCCTTGCGGCTCCTCCCGCCTGGTCGCCATAGGAGCGATGCCAAGCGTTTGACACAAAAAAAGCCGCTTCCAATAAACTGATTGGCGCGGCTTCTCTGCGCCGATAGTACTCGGGACGTCAATCCCGCCTGCTGATGTATCAGCATTAAGCACAATATAAGCCGCCTCATCGAAGGAAGTCAAGAGCTGCCGTGATAGAATCCGCGATAAGGAGAACTGATTTATGGCACTCGCTGCCTTCGATACGCTTAAATTTGTTGACGAACTTGAGAAATCTGGTATTCCTGAGAAGCAGGCCAGAGCA
>LXRJ01000373.1 GCA_001684025.1 Candidatus Glomeribacter gigasporarum
ATTGGGAATAATAGATTCGCTGCAATTGTAACCGATAATGCTAATTTTATTGTTTGCATGCTGTATATATTATTAATTGTAATGTGTATTTTTAATTTATTAAAATATATTTCTATTAAGTTTTATGCATTATGCATACAGTTATATATTTTTTTTTGTGCTTGTTGTGACTAAAGTTGGGATTCGACTAAAGTTGGAACTTCAGTTAACTAAAGTTGCACCTGACTAAAATTAGCCTCTAAAATTAGATTATTCTGCATGCATTAGTTAGCTGTTTTAGGCAGGTGCCAACTTTAGTCAACTAAAGTTTCAACTTTAGTCAAATTCCAACTTCAGTCATAACGTGCACAAAAAAAATTTATATGTAAAATGAACCTGCTTATATTGAATTTTTTTTTACTGAAAATTATATTATATATTCATTTAATAATAAAATTATTCTTTATATTTACTTTATAATAAATTATTATTTATAGCACTAGATGGTTGGACGTCACCTAATGGAAGTTCTGTTTACAGTTTTATTATTTTAACATCTAAGCATACCAAGTTTTTACATTCATTGCAGGATTATTCTTCAAATTCACATACTTCTGAGTTTATTGCAAACAAAATTGATGATATCATTAATGAAATTGGGAATAATAGATTCGCTGCAATTGTAACCGATAATGCTAATTTTATTGTTTGCATGCTGTATATATTATTAATTGTAATGTGTATTTTTAATTTATTAAAATATATTTCTATTAAGTTTTATGCATTATGCATACAGTTATATATTTTTT
>LXRJ01000376.1 GCA_001684025.1 Candidatus Glomeribacter gigasporarum
GGTCATCCAGATGGGTTTGCCTTCAAGCCTGTGCCGCGCGATGGCGCGCGCGCGTATTTGGCCGAACTGGCGGCGCTTTACCGCTTTGGACAATGCGCGCCGCTGCGCTTTTTTCCGGCCAGCGCATGGGCCTGGGTCCATCAAGGCGAAGCCGCGGCGCGCCGCGTCTGGAACGGCGACACCAAAAAGAAAGGGGAAGCAAATGATGAATGGCTGCGCATCGCCTTCCGCGGCGAAGCGCTGGAGCGCGCGCTCGATACGCATTTCAGCGCTCTGGCGCGCGCGGTATTTGCGCCGCTGCTTGAATATCTGGATTTAAGCGCGGCGTTATGAATGCGAGCGTTGCAACGCATGAGTTTGATCTTTTCAATCACGCGCTGGACGGCGTCCAGTGGATTGAAGCGTCGGCAGGCACCGGCAAAACCTGGACCATTTGCGCGCTTTATCTGCGTCTGCTGCTGGAGAAAAAACTCGATGTCGAACGACTTCTGGTCGTCACATTTACCAAAGCGGCCACCGCCGAGTTACGCGAACGGATTCGCGCGCGCATCGCCGATTTGGCGCATGCCATTGCGCGCGGCGAACCGTCTGATGACCCGTTGGCGCGCCGCTGGCTTGCCACAGACGCGCCGCAACGTTGGCAAGCGCAACTGCGGCTCGAACGCGCGCTCTACCATTTTGATCAAGCGGCGATTTATACCGTCCATGGCTTTTGCCAGCGCGCGCTTCTGGATGCGCCATTTGCGAGCGCACACCCGCCGGAATTTGAAATTCAAGAGGACG
>LXRJ01000413.1 GCA_001684025.1 Candidatus Glomeribacter gigasporarum
AAYCWMHYMYAGYCGATATTATACTTTGGCAGGTACCAATGAGGATCTAGTTTCTTTCGCAGGACATCCTCCAGGATATCTATGTTTACGGTTCCACGCTCATTCCACAGTAAATCCATAACTTTTTCACTTTCGATTTGATGCATCCTCAGTTCTTCCAACTCTATATTATATTCATTTTGTCGAATATATTTCAACAACTCGCTCTCGGATACCCCAAGTTCATCATGCTTTATGATGAACTTCAAAGTCTCGGTGTCAAATCTTGCTGCTGTGTTAAATACTAATCTCTTGATATTTGTAACTATATAACGAAATAAAGATTCAAATTGATTTTTAAACATCTCATGTTTAATGATAAATTCTACCAATAACACAATATCTTCTCCGATAAACCTCTCGATCGATGAGTATAGGTGTTCTATGATTATGATTAAAAGTCTGTTTAACAGAAAAACATCACTTTCTTTAAAGATTTCAAGGATAGTTTTTAAATCTGATCTGCTTAGATCGATTGTATCAGTATACATATAGAAAACTATTTTATATAATGCATCATAAGAGATATTCGATGAATTAACAATGTACGAATTGTCTTCACGTTTTGCCCATGTCTGTGAAAATAAAACGCGGAAGTATTCTGATCTTGCATATAAGATTTGCGAATGAGCATTTATCCTAGGTTC
>LXRJ01000421.1 GCA_001684025.1 Candidatus Glomeribacter gigasporarum
GGCAGCACTCATATTGAAGACAAAATTAATTTCGGAATATTATTTTATAATACATAATATAAATTAGTCYTTTACATATAGTATTACGTCAAACATATATATCTAAAATTTTGCAGTATAGTTTGATGAAAAAAAATTAAAAATATATATTTCGATATATATCGATAGCTATCGATTTATAAGTAAATATAATTATATATTGCGTAATATAAACTAAATTTTACACATGTTATTATGTCAAGCATAATATAAATCTAAATTTTTATATTGTATTTAATAAAATAAAATATATTTGTATTATACTTCGATATATATCGATAAAAATCGATTTAAAATTTTAATTGTTTTCTTCGCTACAGTTATTCTAACCTTTACAATCGATATATTTATTCTATTCATTCCTTTTGCTCTCTTTCTTCTTATTTATTTTTATATTTTAAATTTAGATTTCTCTTTCTCGATCTTACTTATTTTTTCGTTAACTTACCTTCGCTTAGTTTTTATTAACTTTTGTTATCATCTTATTGTTTTCTTATTATCTCTCATCTTTTCTCTTCTTTTTTTATATCTTTTTCTTTCAAAATGCGTTRGCAGTGTGTGCATTGTAATCRRRAGTTTACAAAATCTTACGCTTTAACTCAACATATTTCGCAAAGACATCCATATATTTAAG
>LXRJ01000434.1 GCA_001684025.1 Candidatus Glomeribacter gigasporarum
CTCAAGACGGAAAACTGGCAATTTTTGGACCCTGACAGGTGGAAACTTTTGCACGCTGATTGACAATTCCTTTTTGAAGAAAGAGCGCTAAGTCCTTGATTTTATGGGTGCGCCCGGCTGGGATCGAACCAGCGACTTTCGGCTTCGGAGGCCGACACTCTATCCACTGAGCTACGGGCGCGCATCAACACTCTGGTCCCTGCTTGAAATAGCCAGGCCGCAGGCAAAGCAGGCTGGGGTGGAGAAAAAAAGCAATGCGCAACAACAATTTGGCGGAATTATAGGGGGCTGTCTACGCCTTGTCATTTTTTTTGAGAGTATTACCTAAAAAATACCTACCGCTTTTTTCTGCCAGAGCCTATAGTTTTCAGGTCCTGCCAAATCATTCTGAATTCTCAAAGACAAGTCCGCCATTTCTACAGACTTGGAAACCCCCTTCGTTTTTCGGGCCATCCTTGCTAAGCAGTGACGGGTATTCGCATTATCCTGCGGGGTGGCCGTGGTATGGTAAGCGTCCGGTTAAAACCCTTGTATAAAAGAAGGCTTTAGGTCATCAGAATAGGTGTGCACTCAGATATTTTGTCACCAGCGCAATTAAACTGACCCACATCAGCGGAATGAAACTGACCCACCTCACGTAAATT
>LXRJ01000446.1 GCA_001684025.1 Candidatus Glomeribacter gigasporarum
GATCTAGAAAGCGCTCTTATCAACGCGAAAAGTGGGGACTATAAATTTGGTTAGCGCTTATGGGGGCACCCCCAGCCAGAACGGAATGCGCCAGCCCCAAGCCAGTATCGTTGCCTGATCCAAAAAGCCAAAGAGCGCTGCTGCCACAGCAGACCCGCACAGAAACCCCAAATTAGGACTATTGGACACCATGCCGCACATAAAACTCCGACGCTGCGGACGGGCAGCCTCAAAAACGTAACAGGCGGCGACGGGAAATTCGCCGCCCGCCGCAAAGCCCTGTATCAGCCGTAGCAAAAGCAAAAGGGTGGTGGCCCAATAGCCCATCGTCTGATACGTGGGCAGAAAACCGATCAGGACCGTCGGCACAGACATCAGCAGCAGCGAAGCCTTAAGGGATGCGCGCCGCCCGTGTCGATCTCCCCAATAGCCGAAAAATAGAGCGCCGAAGGGCCTTGCAAGGTACCCCATCGCAAAGAGGGCAAAGGCTTGAATCAGGCCCAGCAGGGGCGTGGTCTCCTGAAAGAACAGTTGTGCGATAACGGCGGACAGATAGCCGTAGACGGAAACTAGAGTAAAGGAATGACTCAGCAGCATTAGACCAAAGCCTATCTGTTGCTGCGGATTTCTC
>LXRJ01000452.1 GCA_001684025.1 Candidatus Glomeribacter gigasporarum
CGTATGCACTAGGAAATACAGCATTCGGGAGGTTCGCATCATGAACGCGCTGATCCCAATCCGCCAGCACCTCATCGGCCAAGCACAAGTCCAAACAGTCAATGCGCGGGAACTGCATGCGTTTCTGGAAGTCGGGAAAGATTTCTCGACTTGGATCAAAGACCGCATCGCGCAGTACGAATTTATAGAAGGCTGCGATTACCTGCTCACCGAAATTGGGGAGCGGCTTCCTAGCGGCACAAAGTACCGAAAAGAGTACTACATCGCTCTGGACATGGCGAAAGAGTGAGCGATGGTCGAACGCAATGCAAAAGGCAAACAGGCGCGTCAATACTTCATCGACTGCGAGCGGCGTGCAAGAGCGGCTACGCATATCGCCATTCCGCAGACATTGCCCGAAGCACTTCGGCTCGCCGCCGATCTGGCGGAGCAAAACAAGCAGCTTGAAGCCAAAAATGAGGCGATGGCGCCCAAAGTCGAAGCATTAGACCGCATCGCAACCGCCGATGGCGCGATGTGCATCACGAACGCGGCCAAGACCTTGCAGGTGCGACCGAAAGAACTCTTTGGCTGGCTGCAGACCAACCGCTGGATTTACCGAAGACAAGGC
>LXRJ01000461.1 GCA_001684025.1 Candidatus Glomeribacter gigasporarum
CGCTTTGCTCGGCAAAGATTTACGCCGCGACTTTGCAGATGCAGAAGAGCGTACAGACGCCAAGCTGGAAAAGCTTGGAACGGAGTTACGCCATGAAATCGGCGATCTGCGCAAGGATATGGAGGCCAAGTTTGCGGGCGTAGATGCCAGATTTGCATCGATGGAAACCCGCTTTGATGCCAAGCTGGATAGATTGGCCTTGCAGTTAACGACGCGTTTAGGCGGTCTTGTCGTGGGTAGTTTGACGGTGCTGAGTATCATCTTTGCTCTTATCTCTAAATTCATGCATTGAGTGGGCTGCTACTTCGCGTTCGTTTTGGTAGCGTGACCAGGCATCCATATCTAAGCGGTCGATGGGGCCATGATGCCCGCTCTCCCATGCGTTGCATGTTGCACAAGACGGCTTAAATTGGTTGAAAAACGGTGACTGATCAGATAAGCACATCGCCACCACGACGCTGCCCTGATTTTTCGCCATCATTTCAGACCAATAGCGGCAGTTCTCACAGTTATGCAGGGAAGTGGAATGGGCCTGATTCACGCCCTGCCTCCCTGTTTGTGCTGTACATTCATACGACTACGCTGAAAGCCGATAGGA
>LXRJ01000528.1 GCA_001684025.1 Candidatus Glomeribacter gigasporarum
ATGCAGAAAGGTATGCAAGCCAGCCATCAGGATGTCTGGCAGACAGCGCAGCAGGAAGGTAGGCAGGAAACCGCTAAAAATTTGCTGGCAGCCAAGGTAGACCGCGCCACAATCCAGAGGGCCACTGGCCTTGCTGAAGAAGAGTTAGAAGCGTTAGCGCGTATGGCTCATCCTACGGAACAATAATTCTCTTCACCCATTCGGCGGCTTCAATTCGGTGAAACGGCAGGGGCRCTCGGATTTCTCCTACAGCATATGCCCCCTTCTTAGACACGTGTGCAAGCGGCTTAAATTCCCTGGGTAAAAGAAAATAACGCATCTGAACAGGCATGCTGCTGCCTAGGGTGCACCGTTCCAAGCCTTAAGAGAAGCGCTTCAGTCCRGCGATGATCAGTCTTCATAATGTGGATAACGCKARTGAAGCGCTGCACTATTTTTCCAAAGACAATTACTACACGAAAGAAGAAGGCTTAGCCCATTCCGA
>LXRJ01000055.1 GCA_001684025.1 Candidatus Glomeribacter gigasporarum
AGATGAACTCATTGACTCACTGCTCGCGCAAGTACAGAACACAGACGCGGAGTCGCTATTAGGCGAATCGGGACTGTCTGGGCAGTTTAAGAAACGGTTGGCAGAGCGGGTGCTAGCGGCTGAACTGAACCATCATCTAGGCAAGCAGAGCAACCGGGGTCAAACAGGCAATCATCGCAATGGCAGCAGTGCAAAGACGGTCATTACGCCTTCTGGTGATTTGCCATTAGACATTCCGCGAGATCGGCTCTCGAGCTTTGAACCCCAGTGAATTGCTAAATATCAACGGCGCTTGCCAGGCTTTGACGATCACGTTATCAGCATGTACGCGCGCGGCATGAGCATGCGAGAGATCCGCGGGCATTTGCTGGAGTTATACGGACTGGAAGTCTCGTCCGATCTGATTTCAACCATTACCGATGAAGTGCTGGCTGAGGTCGAACAATGGCAGACGCGCCCGCTTCAGGCCCTGTATCCGATTGTCTATTTTGATGCGCTGCGGCTGAAGATACGGGACGAAGGGACAGTTAAAAACAAGGCCGTTTATCTTGCGCTTGGGATCCGCGCCAAATTCTGGTTGAAAGTCTTCAATGAACTGCGCTATCGCGGATTGAGCGATATTCTGATTGCCGTCGTCGATGGGTTGCGCGGCTTTCCGCAAGCCGTTGAAACCGTGTATCCAAGCACGCAGATTCAGACCTGTATCGTGCATCTGATCCGAAACTCGCTGGCCTTTGCCAACTGGAAAGAACGCAAAACTTTGGCTGCAGCGCTCAAGCCCATTTATCAAGCCGCCAATAGGGAAGCTGCTCAAGCTGAGCTGGATAACTTTGAGAAAAGCGAGTGGGGGCAAAAATTTCCGACGATTGTTCAGATGTGGCGGCGGCAGTGGCAACAGCTCATTCCCTTTTTTGCTTATCCTCCTGAAGTACGCAAAATTATTTATACGACCAATGCGATTGAAAGCCTACACATGCAATTGCGTAAAATCGTCAAAAATAGAGGCCATTTCCCCAATGAGCACGCTGCCAAAAAATGGCGCTTTCTCGCTTTGCGTCATATCGAGAAAAACTGGAAAATGCCTCCCTTCTCTTGGAAGCAGGCTGCCAATCAGTTTGCCATCCTATTCGGTGAGCGTTTTACCAATGCGATGAAATAAGTTTTTTAACCCGACCTCTAACCACACAAAATTCCGGACACTACCTAGCTTTGGTCGGATTTCTCCACAGTACCTCTTCCTAAAAAATCCAGAAACAAAACATTATGGATCGCTCACCAATTACCAACCGCATAGTCAGCACCAAGAGTACGACTTTAGGCAGTTCGCAAGCAAACCGGCAGTTAAACAAGAGGAGCTGCCGAGCAATCAAGAACTCATCAATAAAGATAAACGTATCAAGACGCTCCTTAAGGAGGTAAGACCGGCCCCCGAGGAGCAAGCATTGTCTCTAATCAGTCGACATCAAAAACCTCCAACACGGACACCTCTCTAAAATCCTTAAGCATTTCAATAGACCGAATAAGAGACCTAATACCACATTCTAAGACGAGAATGGGCAACAGCAGCGGTGACGAGCAAGACGACTGGAGTAGGTATGTGATTTACAGACATTGTTTCAATTAAAACGAGGCAATGAAAGCAGACATACAGCAACGGCTTAAGTGGATAAAGCTATACGATCAACTGGGAGATACAGGGCTTGTATGTAAACGCGGCGGGATATCTTGCCCGACTTTGCGTAAATGGTTAAAACGCTACCAGACGCAAGGGGAACAAGGTCTTTATTCTATGAGCCGTCAGCCACATCATAGTCCAAATTGCAAAATAAATGAAATTGAACGTACAAACATCTTGCTTATGTATAAAAGTTTCTTTTTTCAGAATCATCATCCCCATTTTTATCTGTGTTTTTTATCCGGATTAAGTTGACTATAGCAATCTGTGAGCGCCATTTTTGACATTAAATCTGGATAAGAAGATGAACTTTCTGACAAATGAAGAAATCGAAGAACTCTCTAGCCTAAAAATATTTATAGAAGAAATCTATGAAAGCAAATGCCTTTATACAAATAAAGAAGATATTCTGAATTGTCTTTATGAACTTCAATACGAGAGACTTGGCTTACTGATTCATCAATACTGGAATGAGGATGACGCAACGTTTGGAGCCAAGTTACGTGAAAGGTTCAGAAAAGATTTTCTAAAAGTTTCTTACCTTGAGGCATTTGAAAAATAGATTCTAAAAATTACCTCAACCCAACGCCATAAAAAATCGTGGGGCCAAGGGGATTGATTTTGAAGCCCGTCACATTTTTGTTGATTGCTTGGTAGACTGTTGGGTAAGCGATGGGTGTAAAAGGCTGTCTTTGTTTGAAGATTTTCTGTGCTTTTAAATAGAGCTGGGTGCGCTGATGGATATTGGTTGTTTGT
The DNA here is from genome assembly GCA_001684025.1 of Candidatus Glomeribacter gigasporarum. Taxonomy (GTDB): domain Bacteria; phylum Pseudomonadota; class Gammaproteobacteria; order Burkholderiales; family Burkholderiaceae; genus Glomeribacter; species Glomeribacter gigasporarum_A. The sequence continues at coordinate 2,432 of LXRJ01000055.1, forward strand.
ACCGCTTGCTGCACCAAATTATCAAATGTCCTGTCACACCAGAGTGAGAAATTTCCACTACCTGAGCCATAAGTCTCGGATTCGGGTTATAAGGTCGCTGTTGAGAGGGTGTCCAAAGAGAAATTTCAAAACCATTTGGTAATCCCGCTTGCGCTAATAGCGCTTTCGTCTGTTTCAGATCGCGCGGCGCATCTTGCAGCGTTTTGTCATAAGACCATTGCAACGGCGGCATCGGTGCGACCGCGATTTGCGCCCGTTCTTCATAGACTTGCTTAATAATGGCTTTTTTATCGATGGCCATATCGAGGGCATGGCGTACCTGCACATCGTTCAGAGGCTTGTGCGTGACGTTATACGCTAAATAACTCATACCAAAGGTTGGCTTGCTCAGCACTTTAAGATTCGGATCAGATTGTAGTGCGGCAATATCGGTCAGACGCGGATAAACGCTAACTTGACATTCGTTCGCCTTGAGTTTCTGCGTCCGAACAGCTGCATCGGGCGTGATATCGAAGATCAGTTTGGATAACTGCACCTTTTCCGGCTCCCAGTATTCAAGATTGCCTTTGAATCGGATCGTTGCATCTTTAATGTATTCTTCAAAAATAAATGCGCCAGTGCCAATAGGCAGTCGGTTGATGTCAGATGGCTTTCCCGCTTTTAATAACTGCGCGGCGTATTCGGCAGAGAGAATAGACGCAGGCGGTACGGCCAGATTAGATAAAAATACGGCGTTGGGTGACTTGAGCGTAAAACGCACGATGTGCAGATCTGGCGTTTCAATTTTTTCAATCAATTTGTCAAAGCTCGTGTAATGCCAATAGGGGAACTCAGTCGGATATGCTTTACGAAAAGGCATTCTCGGATTACGCATCCGCTCAAAGGTAAAGAGCACATCCTCAGCATTGAATTCACGTGTCGGCTTAAACCAAGGCGTGGTGTGAAATTTCACGCCACGCCGTAGATGAAACGTATAGACCTTTCCATCCTCCGAAATGTCCCATCGTTCAGCGAGACTGGGCTGGATTTTTGGAGTTTCACTCTTGAGATTAAAATCGACCAGTCTGTTAAAGACTGTTTCTGCGCTTGCTGAATATTCAACGCCGCTTGAATACTGACCCGGATCAAAACCGGCGGGGCTTCCTTCAGAGCAATAGACAAGTGCTTTATTAGGTAGGGAAGCAAGAGTATTTGACATAGCAGTCATACAGATAGTACTCAGCATTAAGCTAAGATTGAATAGTTGACGTACATCCATATTTATGCGTATCAATTGATAATGAACGGCTGTCTGGCGACAATTAAAACTGCCGGTATCGACAATTAAAATTGCCGCCGTTAAAACTGGCCCGCTATGCTGCTACAGGGGCTGAGGTGTTCGCCTGTGCGCTGGCATTTTTTGCTCGGTAGCTCTCGAGAGTCATTAAGTCAAGCACGACACTGTGGTGTACGAGCCGGTCGATGTCCGCCAGGGTGGTCATGGGATCTTTAAAGATCCGCGCCCATTGCGAGCACACGAGGTTTGTGGTGATGACGATGCTCTTACGCTCGTAGCGTTCCGCGAGCAGTGTAAATAGCACTTCCATCTCGTCGCGGTCATGCTGGAGATAGCCAATGTTGTCCAGGATGCGGCACTCGAATCGGTCCAGTTTCGCCAATTCTTGAGGTAAGCGTAGATCACGCTTGGCAGCCAAGAGGCGCTGCATGAGCGTACTGGTTGGGGCGAACAGAACCGGATACCCTTGTTCGACAAGCGCATGGCCCAAGGCGCATGCGAGATGACTTTTTCCAGCGCTGGGTCGGCCGAGCGCGACCACGTTGATGGCTTCTTTGAGAAAGGCGGCACTGCGTAGCTGGTCTATTTGCCTGCGGGTTGCTGCATCGAAGCGATTCAGGTCAATGGAACGGAAGGTTTTCTGTGGTAGCAATTCGGACTGCCGCAAGAGCCGCTCAATTCGGCGCGCCGTCTTCGCGGCCCGTTCGATACGGGCCAGTTCTAGCAGAAACGCTTCATGACTCATCCCTTCTTTCGCCGCGCGTAAAGCGGTCTGTTCGACGGCGGCTGCCATCGCGCCCAGATTAAGTGCTCGTAGCGATGTCAACAACTCTTCGTGCGGAGACTCCTGGACGGAATCAGCGCGTCATAATCGCGTAGATTGATGAGCGCTGTAGCAATCTTCGGAATCTGTGTGGGGGCAGGGCGCGCGACGCATTCCCGTACCGCTTCGAATGAAGGCGTGCAACCGCCATCAAGTAATCCCTTGATGGCATGCGCGAGCTGAGTCTCTGACGTACTGGCAGCCAAATGCAATAGGCGCAGGTATTCTCTATCGGCCCGGGCAGGGCTTCAAGCAACACATCATAGGCATGCCGGAACACGGTGCTCGGAAACAATTCGTCCCGGTAGCAATAGGCGGCGAAGGCGCTCGGCTTGCGTACCAATGACCAGATTAAATGCCGATAGTCAATCCGGCGCTGGTTGCGGCCAATCAAACGCGGCAGCGTCAGAACATGCGTCCAGCTGTGGTAAAGCTCAAGTCTCTCGGCATGCATACGCACCTTGAGTGTGACGCCGATTAACCGAGAAGGCACTGAGTAATAATTGTTCAGCACCCGAATCAGGCTAAATCGGGAAACGCGCACCATAATTTCTCGCGTGAAATCCAAAGGCGCTGCCGGCAATGGCTTGAGCGCAGCGCGATCCGTCTCGAAGCGTTGCGTGCGCGTGAGGTTGCGCTGACGAACCAGCTCAGCCAGGGAGTGTTCGTATTCACTGCGCGCGCCGAAGTCCCGATGGCCGCGTATGCGTAATGCCTGATCAACGGCTTGCTTGAAACGAAAGTGCGACTGTTCAACGTCGCCATTTTGATGAGCGCAGCCGGCGCGGTTCGCCGACGGCTGCATCCCATAATGGGCCAGTAGCGTACGATAGTTCTGCGTAAATTCGTGCATGCCTTTGCGGTCAAGATCACGCACCGCTGCACTCAGATTATCTGTGCGATGCCATTTAGGCGTGCCACCGATTTGCCACAGGCAGGCTTCCAGCCCTTCGGCCAGCGCCTCGAAACTTTCTGAAAAGCAAATCCGTACCGCCTCGACGTTGGAATACGTCAGAACCAGGTGATGGGGAAACAGACTGCCAGCGATCGTTATGCCGAGCGCATTCATCGAGCTGAAGTCGGATTGAGCCATACGACCCGGCACATGCTCCTGGGAAAACATAATCTCCTGTTCAGGACCGTGATGAATCCGCCACGCCTGAATGCGTACGCAACTGCCCTTGCTGATAGCGACCCGGAAATGCCTGACWCAACAATGCAAATAAAGTCTTGGCCTGCAACGCTGAAGCTCGCTTCAGCTGTTCTTCAACCCATGGCCAGTCGCGCATGAATGGATTCTCTCGGGTCCGATGCGGGCGCTGTTTTTTCAGCTGACCGGGTAACTGGCCGACTCTCTCATATTTGCGGATCGTGCGCTCACTTATTCCGGTGCGTGCTCACGCTAATCTCTGGCGCGCGCCTTTGCTCCGTTCTTCTCTCAACAATTTGATTTCTCCGTCTTTCTTCATGCTTGCTCCAAAAAAGGAGCGATGCTTGTTAGCGAGGGCTAAAACATCAACATGCCGCACTCAAAATCGGCAATTTTAATTGTCGCTACCGGCAAATCTAATTGTCGCTAAACAACCGAGCTTATTGTCAGTAGGCACCCTCTTTTCCACTGGTTGAGTGTGTTTAAGTCGCTGATATAGTATCTGGATTCCTTATAGGCAGTAGCGAATATCAATTGTTCCGCATTCGCATCGCCATTTTATCTTCCATCGCCGACGCTTCCGAATGATCTTCATCGGCGAGCGTATCCACGACTTTCCAGCCAAGCGTGTGTGTTGTTTTCCAGCTTGACTTAAAGACATCCTCACCGTACCGCGCTTCCAACATGCTGTCGAGAAAGACGTGCTTCGGATAGAACTGCGCCATATAACGGCGGGCAATGACATCAAATACCTTGCGCTCATGATCGCTCAGGCCCTGCGCCCATTCACCCGTTGGAATGATGGCGTGATGCGCCTGAACCTTGGCATCGTTCCAGCACGCATAGCGGACCTTCGGATTCGCGCCGCTGGCAAGCTTCATATAGGGTACAGAAAGACCCTTTAACACTTGAGGCGCCTCAGCATGCATAGAGGACGGTAGATATTGGCAATCCGTACCGACATAGCTGATCATCTTGCGCGTTTGATACAGGGACTGCGCAGCGGCAGAGGTTTCTTTCGCCAACATCGCACAGCGCGCCGACATATCCGATTGCAGTTTCGCCAAATTAAACGGTAAGGGCGGCGCCTGTTCGCGCTCGATTGCGGTAAATGAGGTGACTTCTCCGATTTGGTCCGCCTGGATGCGCGCCACAATCGCTTCAGCAGTCTGCGGATCGATGATGCGCCCTTCGGTATCTATCCCCTGCATCGACGCCCCTTCTACACGAGAGGACCACGTCAGCACGCGCCCATTCGGCAACGCCACTTCGGGCACATAATACGTGACCGATTTGAAATTCCGGATGTCCCATTCACGCTGAACGATAAGCCCAAGTGTCGGCGTTTGCACACGGCCGACAGACAGGGTTGAGTCCAGACGCGCTGCAATCCGGCTGCGCATTCCGCGCGAACCATTCATGCCGACCAGCCAATCTGCTTCGGAGCGCGCCTGACCTGCTTTACGGCGATTCACAAATTCCGCTTCTCCATTGGCGCGCCGATTGGACGGATCAAACGCAGTGCATAATGAAGCCGCATTATTCGCACGAATCAACACGCGTTCAACTGGTTTTGTAGCGCCCGCTGGATCGATCCCGGCATACGCAATGACTTCATCCGCAATCAATTGCCCTTCCCGATCAATATCGCCTGCGTTAACAATAATGTCCGCCTCCTTGAGCAGCTGGACGACCGTTTTGAGCTGATCCCGTTTTTTCGGATCCGGAAAATGGCGAAAGGATGGAGGCAGGATCGGCAGTTGCGCAAAGCCTCGCGCCGTCTTTTGCGCTTCGCTCATATAATTCTCTGGAACGCCCAAGTCCAGCAGATGGCCAACATTATAGGTCACCCAATCGCCGTTTTTCAGTCGATACGCGCCTTTGAGTTTCCGCTTGATACCAAACGGCTACGTGCTTAGCCACATCAGGTTTTTCCGTCAGGATCACGCGCTTGGGCATGTATTTGGCGCCCCATATTTATGTATATATATAATAATGCATATTAATAATTCTAAACTGAACAGGGTTTATAGGCGCATCTGTATAATCAGTGGGAAATCTAACTCGCTTTAATTTCATTCAGGACTCTCTGAAGTAAGAAACGATGAGACCCTCCGAAGCCTTAAATATGCACCGGATTGCCATCCGGCGCATCGTCGAATCACACCGTGCTCACAATGCGCGCGTGTTCGGATCCGTCTTGCACGGCCAGGATACCGACAATAGCGATTTGGATATTTTGGTTGATCGGCAACCCGGCATGACGTTATTTGACCTTGGCGCTATCTACTATGAATTGAACCAGTTGCTCAATGTCCCAGTGGATGTATTAACGCCCATGGCACTACCCGAAAAGTTTCGCGCCACTGTGCTAACAGAAGCTGTGCCTATATGAGCAAAGAAAAACAACGTTTATTTGACTACTTGAATCATATTCTCCAAGTGATTCATCGCATTCAAGTGTACACAGAAGACATGCCCCAATCCATGTTTCTACAAAATGAAATGGTACAGGATGCCGTGATACGCAACTTCGAAATCATTGGTGAGGCCAGCCGGAACATTCAGCAGACCTATCCCGAGTTTGTCGTTACGCACCCAGAATTGCCGCTCATTTTTGCTTATGGTATGCGTAATGCCTTAATGCACGGCTATTTTGAGGTCGATTTACAGACGGTTTGGGATACTGTCCACAATGATCTACCGAAGCTACAACAGCAGGTGCGAAAAATCGCACCGGATGTTTTCGATCAAGCGGGGGTTGCTGAACAACTCAGGATGAACAAGCTCTTCTTCCCAAAGCGGTAGGGCTTGAACAAGGACGCCTGTATCTAATAGGACGTCAAAAGCAATACCTGCCATATCAATTGCTGCATCCACCCGTTCTCCATGCGGCTCAGAAAGCAGTACTGCGATATCCGCGTCGCTATCCGAACGGTGCGTACGGCGTGCGCGGCTTCCGAACAGGATCGCGCCCGTCACGTTGAACCGGCTTTTGATCCGTTCTAGAAAAATGCGCACTGCGCGTTCGGTTTCTAGGTCAAGCTGAGCAGTATCCACCATACTTCCATGGAAAAAGTTTAGGCTGAACATTTCATGATGCCTGTTTGGGAGGACTGTTTTATTTTTCTTTTCGTTTGCAGCATTCTACATTGCCTATCGGCACATCATGCGTTTGTATCTGTCTTATGCGGCCCGGATACCGAGATAGCGATCTGGATATTCTAACGCTCGGGGATCAGGCATGAGCTATTTGACTCTGGAGCCATTCGCCATAAACTGAACAAGTTGTTTGATGCGCCAGTGGATGTATCGACGCTAATTACATAAGGAATATCTTCAATCTATTCCCCTCAGGCCTTATGCATACTTCGCACGCAACACGCTTGCGCTATATTTTCAGCTGGGAAATAGGCCGAGTTGGCTTTTGATGTCTATCGCAATAAATAGCATTTGCAGCATAGTGAAGCCGCAGCGCCAACTCTTCCAACCCAATTCGATCTCGAACTAAATTGTCTTCAAGCCAAGCTTGCTGATAACGTGAAATTAAGGCGTCTGGACGCGCTGAGAATTCGGCAAGTCTTACCGCCAGTTCTGGCGTGAACGCTTCCGTGAATTTTCGAGATATAAAATCCAGATCGTAAAGATCACGGATCGCCGTTCTTGGCTTATGACCATCATGTACAGTATTGAGTTTTTGGTCAATAATTCTCATAAGCGAGTAAACGCGTACTCCAGCGACTGTCAGCACATCGCTTTCAAGCGCTGGAGTTCGATAAGAAATCTCAACTTTTAATGCACGAAGGCTGTCTTCTGATTGATAGCGGGCTCGGTAACGAGTAACAGATTCAGTATCTTTGACCAAATCAAAGCCAATCATCCCAACGCCATATGGCATATTGCGCCGAATTCTCGATTCAAGATTCAACTTATGAGGCGCATCAAAATCCAAGTCTTCTGAGAATCGATCTAGTCCATAAGCAATCATTAGGGCTGTACCCCCTTTGAGTACCAGAGGTGTATCGGCAATGCCTTTCAGCACTGCATACATCAGCTTTTTGTGTAGCACTTCTTCCTTCGTCAAATTGAATTCTTTTGTTTCCATGCGGCTACCTTGCTTTTCTGCTCCAAAGTGAGGCAATGCGTCGCAATATCGAGCAGATCAAAGACTGACTGTTTATCTTTATTCCCTGGCATCCAATCATCCAGTTCAACATGATCTGGGTGATTTCCATCCAGCACGCAAACGAGGACCATATCGGCAATCGCGCGCGCATGATTCGCTGCATAGACAGCGCCTGGAGGGTGAGGGATACACCACTTATTCAAGATAGCAGAACATTCGAACACACCCCTATCGGCTARAARAGGCGTAGTATCGGCTTTACAACCCACACCAGCCMATGTTGAA
>LXRJ01000555.1 GCA_001684025.1 Candidatus Glomeribacter gigasporarum
AGTGGACACCTATTCTGATGATCTAAAGCCTGCTTTTATACAAGGCTTTTAACCGGACGCTTACGTGCTGCCGGATGACGGATTCGGGTAGCCTTGTCAGGTCGATGAGACCAAACGGCTTAAAGACCAGCGCACGAGCCAGGTCTGGATCATCAAAGTCGTCGTGAATATCGGTGGACTGGGGAAAGGGGGACTGCTCGCCGTGATAGATGCAAAGCGGCAGCACCAGCGGGAGCTTTTGACTGCCCGCTTTTAGGGCGTCGTTCATCAGGTTGACGACATATTGCAGCAGGCGGAAAGCGACATGCTGGGGCGCAGTTGAAAAGTGCTCCAGCAGAAAGAGAATCGGAATGTAGCCTTCTTTGCCGTTAAACTGGCAGCGATTGGAACGGCCCCTTGAAGTAGCGGACACAGACACACGCTTAAAATAAGCGATAGGCGTATGACTG
>LXRJ01000219.1 GCA_001684025.1 Candidatus Glomeribacter gigasporarum
GCTGACCGCAGCACAGGCACGGCAGAGCGGCAACCAGACGGCGGAGTTTTGCGCTGCGCAGCATCACTTAAACGAAATTCAACAGACAATCCGAAGCGTTGCGTTCCGCGGGCCGCTGCATCCGCTGAACTTGCCAGCGCCCTCCAGGCCCATGATCGTCAACCCAAATATAAGTTGTTCAAGTTCTTCCTCCGGAATACACAGATCACGCGCAATCTCTCTTTTGGTCACGCCTTCGCGCCGCAGCGCTGCAAAGACTTTTTGCAGCACTTGAGAGGTTTCGCGTTGCCCTTCATACGGTTCCTTTTTACGGTAGCCGCGCGACGACAACTCTACATACAGCGTCTGGTAATGCCAGTGACTGATCACCCCAATTTTGTGTAAGCGGTACACCAGTGCAGCGAGCGAAACCCCCCAAAGCTTTTTCAACGGCATCAGCGGCGCAAGACCCGTCAGGCGGGGCGCTTGGGTCAGCAAGTTAGCGCGCGGCATCAGAAACGCCGATGCAAAAGCATTCGCCTCTTTTTCCGCTGCTCGACCTTGCGGAGAACCATGACGATGTAAGACCAGATGACCCAGTTCATGGGCTGCGTCAAAACGTCCGTGTTCCGCAGACTTGCGTGTGTTTAGAAAGATAAAGGGCGTGCACTGCCGCCATAGAGAAAAAGCATCCACATCAGCCGTATCCAGCGACAGAGAAAAAACACGCACCCCTTTTGATTCCAGCAAATGCACGACATTCTTGATCGGCCATTCACCTATCCCCCACAGATACCGCAATGTCTGGGCGGCCGCTTCTGGAGACGCTTCACGGCTTAAGTCCGGTAATTCCGCGTGCGGCAACTCAAATCGCGCTTCGATCCAATTGTTGAGCATCAAGGCCATCGCGCCCGCGCCCAGGGCCGTATCCCGTTGGCTTGCCGTCATTTTAGAAAGCGCCCGGAAGCTTGCAATATCGGGCGTCGGTTCATCGAGATCATCACCGAAGAAAAAGGTCTGCGGAAAACACAATGCCTTGGCAAGCTCTGCCAATCGATCATGCTCCGGCCTAAACTCACCGTTTTCGTAAGCCGAGAGCGAGCGCGGCTCAACGCCAATCAACGATGCGAGTTTCAGCATCGTCAGTCCGCGACGCTTACGCGCAAGCGTTAATCGAGAAGGGTTAAACAAAACATCTGTCATCATGCGCGGCGTTTAATCTCAACCTCGATATCCGAGGGTAAAGCAGAGGGGGTAATCTTAAGGGCCGAATCTGTAGGAACCGGCTTAAGGAGAATTCGCTCTTTCCATATACCAAGACGAGCGGCATCACCCATTAACAAGGGCAGTGATAATTCACAGCGAATTTCGCGCATCGCCCAATGAACGAGAAAAATCCACGTCACCCAACGGTTTTTCTGGTGAACGGGCTGCGCAGACGCCGGATTAGCCGGTAACTCCAGAGGTAGCGCCAGTTGCAATTGATTTGTTGTCACCGCATCCACTGTACTCGGCCCTTTGGGGGATTTCGTCGTAGGGTTCATATCAGGCCGTCCCGTGCCTTCATCACCCGTCGCAACAGCAATCGCGATCTCTTTTTTCTCATCGACCACCAGAGAGTAGTTATTTTCATCGCACCGATCCCATCCTTGAGGGATTAAATACTCGCGCAGAGCGCACACTGTATTCGCCCAAGCAGAAAAACTGGAATACAGTGGCGGATGATTCTGGGTGGATAAGGCAAGCGCCATATACCCTCTGCACAAGACTTCAAGCAACGCCTGAGATTCAAGACCCAATTTGGCTAAGCGGTGGCGGACGTCCGTTTCTTCGACATAGACGATCTGGGTCATGCTTTTTCTTCCTTGTATGAGTGAACTTCTGATTTTTATACCCTATATAAGGGAGGAAAACCAGAAGTTAGGAAATTTGATTCATCTATTTTTCCCTCTCATTCAAACGTCACCCCTAAGCGCATCACCGCATAGGCTTGTACGGCATGGATATAGTCCGAGAACTCGCCGACGCTCATC
>LXRJ01000258.1 GCA_001684025.1 Candidatus Glomeribacter gigasporarum
CGTGGGTCACTTTTACATGCACATTTCCCTTTTAGTGGCTCATTTTTCGATGCATATCAACACAGATAATGAAAAAACGTGCGGCACAGTCCCAACTCAGTTTTGATTTCAGTTTTAACGAAACGGTCGCAGCAATCCAGCGGATCAACGAAGAGGCTAAGGTTGATTTCATCGAGGCACAAACAGGAGCACAACATGATAATCGGAGAAATAAAACCGCTGGACGTAGCGAAGCGCGTCTTGAACCCGGAAACGATCTCTTCAGTTCGAATGGAACCGTTTCACCTGTGCGGTTGGAAAATACTCGACCGGTGGGCGCTGAACTCCCCGGAGAAACTGAGGGCACTGGAATCGGAAGGCGAAGTCGTGCTATTGGGACGCCTGCTGGAGCAACAGAACCTCGAACACGGGATATTGCTGGAAGCGATGGAAATGATGAATACGGGCCTGTCGGAATACGAGATTCTGACCATGAACAAGGTCGAAACCGAACTCATGTAATTCCAACTGAGGATTATGTTATTACGGATGTCGACCGGTTAGGCGAGGGCGGCGCAAAAACAAAATATCGTTGCAACGTTGCCGCATTGAAGCTACTCAAAAGCCTCTCAATAGAAGGACGGCCAGCATCGCGTGAAGAAAAGGACATACTTGTCAAGTACGTTGGCTGGGGCAGCATCCCGCAGGCATTTGACCATCGAAACACCGAATGGCGGCCGGAATTCCAGGCGCTGGCAAACATCCTTCAAAAAGAGGATTACGAAGCGGCACGCCGCTCGACGCAAGACACGCAAGACGCACACTACACAGCGCAGCCGGTTATCGAGGCGATGTATGCAGCACTTGACCGGCTTGGTTTCGACGGCGGTCGCATCCTCGAACCTTCAATCGGCAGCGGCAATTTCGTCGGACTTATGCCCGCTTCGATCCGGCAGAAGTCGAAGATAACGGGGGTCGAACTCGACCCTATGACTGCTCAGATTGCGAAACATCTTTATCCGTCAGCGTCGATCATCAACAAGGGTTTTCAGGAGGTCACGATTCCTGAATGCCATTTCGATCTGGCGATAGGCAATCCGCCTTTTGGCGATCAATCCGTCTACGACTCGAATCATCGCGAACTCTCGAAATTTTCCATCCACAACTATTTCATTGCAAGTCGCTCGATAAAGTGCGCGGGAAGGGGATCGTTGCGGTCGTCGTTTCCAATTATTTTCTCGACGCACGCGATCAGTCCGCGCGTGAACATATGGCTGCCCGCGCCCATTTTCTGGGGGCGATTCGACTTCCAAACACCGCATTCAAAAAGAACGCCCTGACTGAAGTCACGACGGATATCGTCTTTCTTCAGAAAGCAATGGAAAACGAAGACCCGGATCGCTCATGGGTCAGGACAGGCGAAATTCCAGATATCGAGGACGGCGCAGATATACCGCTGAACCAATATTTCATCAGCCTGTCAATCAGCGTGCAAAAGTTTCCACCTGTCAGGGTCCAAAAATTGCCAGTTTTCCGTCTTGAG
>LXRJ01000289.1 GCA_001684025.1 Candidatus Glomeribacter gigasporarum
TGTAATATGCTTGCTTGGCTTAACTAAATATTAARTAATTTAATAATAAAATGTGTCGTCGCCAGTTAAGTCAAACAAATATATTACTTGACTTAACGTATAAGAGTGGTTAAGGAATGTTTTAAACAAGAAAAMCTAAAGAAAAGCCTAAACTAAGATAAAAATATTATAAAATAACTAAACAAGAAGTCAAAAATAACAAGGTTTACTCAAGTATAAATYAAAAATATCAATAATTTCACAAGAAAATGCAATAAAAACACTATAAAAATACTATAAAAACTCAATAAAATAACAGTTTATTACTAAGAAAATGCAAAATAAAGAGGCTTTTTACAAGAAAATAATCAAAGAGAAGGGTCAAATATACCCAGAAGCGATGTAAATATTCAAAGAATTAATTGTGGAGCATACATTGATGTCCCTTTGCCTTGRGGAAAAGGCAGGGTTTATATATCTTTAACAACGCTATAAAATAACGCTATGTAATAACGCTATGTAATAACGCTAGGAAATAACGCTAGGAAATAATGCTGTAAATCATTATAAATAATATAAATCATTACAATAATGCTATGTACTACTATTTAAGTCGTCATAATATAATACTAATGCTAAAAATAGTTATAACAATGATAACGACATAAAATAACGCCGTCTAATAATGCTATAAGATAATGCTATATAGTAACGATGTACAGTAATACTATAATAATACTATGACTTCTAAAATTAGTAATCHATTTAAATGATTATTAATCCATCGYTCTGGAAGGTCCTGGGGCACCACATGTGCTTGGATCATCTGTGTATCCTTGCYCTGTGCTCYGTTACGTTGAACAAACTAATGATTTACATATTAAAGCAAATATTGCCTTAAATAGAATTCTGTAAAAAGTACACTAATAAAATATGTAATAAACTATTGTATAAACGTYTAAAATAAATAAAATATGTTATAAAMWATATAAATAAACTAAYAATACTATAAAATATATAATAATAATATAAAATATATAATAAAATTTAAGAGAAAATATAATAAATATATAATAAAATTTGCTAATAAAATAYGACTAAGRAAAAWTTGTCTAATAAAATATAATAATAATATAAATTTAACTAATAAATTTAACTAATAAAATTGGCTATATTACACTACTCCCTYCTTGAAAAATTTTGCTCTGCAAAATTATAAAAGATTTGTAGTGCAGACGCTGTA
>LXRJ01000299.1 GCA_001684025.1 Candidatus Glomeribacter gigasporarum
CCAAGGCCAGATGGCGCGCATGAGACAGGCGCAATGGGAGACCCAAGCCCGCCACCAGAAAGCCGCCGACGCCAAGGTCAGAACCGTCGAACACCGGGACGCTGAGCGGCTCGCCCGTATTTCCGAGCAGTATCATCAGGAGTTGAACGATGCCAAAGCTAAACATGCCCATCTATTGGCTGAGTTGCGTGATGCTCGCAGGCTGTACATCCCTATCCGGTCTCACGCGTCCCGTTCAAACGGCATGTCCCAAGCTGCCCCCGCCGCCCGCTTCCGTGATGGTCAAACGCGCGCCGAACTTTCAGAGCAGGCTGCTGGATTTCTTGTCGGAGAGGCCGCACAAGCCGACCAGATCACCCGGCAGCTAGCAGCGTGCCAGGCTGTGGTGCGGGCGGATCGAGGGCAGCGGTAGCGCGTCACCCCTGAAAGGGGCGCGAGATTTTAATCTGCGGGCGGCTTCGGCCAGACGATCTGATCAGGAAAGCCCGGCTGCGCATCGAGCCGCGCGAGGTCCCGTTGATACGCGGCCCAGGCTTTAAAACGCGCGGCCTCTGTGTCGTCGAGCAAACCCGCGACAAAGGCATCCGCCAGTCCCGCCGTAGCCGTCTGCGCCTGATGCAGGCGCTGGGCGCGTTCCCTCAGAACGGTCGCGGCGTCAAACCGAAAGGGCGCAATCTCCCCGAATTCACCCGCGAGACAACGCGCGTAGAGATCGCGGCCGTGTGGCTCCGGATCGTTCGGCATTGCATTGAGTTCGACCGCGCCATACGCCTCAACGACGAGGGTCAGCGTGATAAAAGTGCGCTGCGCATCGCCCCAACGAGGATTTCTGGCGATTTCTGTCATTGCACCCGCACGCATAACCAGTGATTGTCTATCAGCCCGCTCGTAGTAAGCAGCAACCACGCGCCGGGCAGGTTAGGCAGCGCGAGCACTTGACCGGCTTGACTATCATTGTAAGCTGTCCCCGTCATGACGCTGCCGATCCCATACAGTGACAAGGCCGATTTTGGCGTGAACGCCTCGCTCAGAAAACCGAACATCGGCGTCCACAGATTACCGTCGTCAAAGACGCGCAGCTTCCAGCCCCCGTGACCGACAAATCCAATGGTGCCCTCGTTGTGATGCACCGCGCGCGTCGTGCCATCCTCGGGGTTT
>LXRJ01000381.1 GCA_001684025.1 Candidatus Glomeribacter gigasporarum
CCACTGTTTGTGGTTTTGCTTAACAGTCACTCCTTAAACCAATACTCTTTTGTTGTGCAAAGGAGCAGCACACTTGTACTCTTTATTTGAACCTTTCGTTGTAGCCGGGGGGGATACCCCCCGAAGTAAACAAGAATTGAAATCGAATGTGAGTTCTCAACCCTTAGATTCCCTTGCTTTGCTTTGCTATAGGATTTAAAGAAGATAGTTGAGCTTTTAACCCGGTTGCTTTGGCATACTGGATAATGTGCGATGGTAATTACTGGGTGGGGCTCTTCGGCTCTTTAGTAGGCTTCACACAGAATCCTTTACATTAAAGGCTAGTCGAGCCTGTTAGTTTCGGATTGAAGTTCAATTCGAATTTGGGATTTCATACTAGAGTACAAGGTCAAGGTGATAAGTTAAAGCGGTTTAGAGTATATACCTGTTTCGGATGTAGAGAGTTCAGATCCTGACTCAAGGACTCTATGCACCCAAGTATGCTTATAAATAGGCTTTAAAGTTAGGTAGCATGCCCCCTTGGTATGGTTGCTACCATACCAACCATAGCAAGCATAAACAAACCCCAAGGCTTATAAGCAAGACATGCAAGTCTCTTCATTATGAACTCCAATTGGACTCATGCTAGGAGTTCTCAGAGCAGATAGAGCGAACTCTGAACAGAATACTAGGGTCATATTTGACCAGTCTGAGGGACACTCAGATTATCTTGACCATTTAGATGATCTCTTTTTGCCTTTGTTGGTAGCCCACTCGAGCCACTGAT
>LXRJ01000401.1 GCA_001684025.1 Candidatus Glomeribacter gigasporarum
TCATGTTATGTTTGTTCACTATATTTATTCTAATTATTGAACTAGTTTTATTTTACCTATTGTACTATATTTGTTCTAAATATTGTATTATATTTTCTACTATCATGCCATATCTTTTAAATTATATTTGTTCTAAAATTTTAAGTCTAGATTTAATAATACGATATAACAAAATGCACATAGATTTTAATATAATTGATTTGGTACAAAATATACAAATAGATAGTACCAAAATTTGGATAATTAACATGATAGAATAGCCAATTTAATAATTTTTTTTTTTAATTTTTATACAGTTTAATGTACTTTGTATTCTTGTGATTTTTAAAACTTATCAATTAAGTTCAATTCAAAAAAAAAGCTAGCAAAAAATTTTGCCTGTCCAGTCTTAAATTAAAATTAATCCAAAATAATTCCAATATTCAAAAAGTTTTAGTAGAGACAAAATTTATAAGAGGTTAAATCCATAATTCGAGTACACGAAGGTATTTTAATATTAAAACCAAATACAAATGATTCAAAACTAAGTTTTAGCACTGATTTCAATTTTTATTGGCTAATTATGATCACACGATTCCGGTGATGATCGTCGCAGGCGATAAATAGCAAACCTCTTTAAAAATAAATTTATTACTATTTTATAATTCTTATTTTCAAATATTATTTTAATTTTTAATAAAAATAGATCAGATACAACAATTACAAAATACCAAAGATAATAGAT
>LXRJ01000430.1 GCA_001684025.1 Candidatus Glomeribacter gigasporarum
GCCGCCGGTAAGGCGGGCGTCGCTGGCGCAGGAGAGGGCGGCAGAGCGGGCGCAGGCTGCGTAGCCAGGCCGGGGCCCATCAGCCGAGCATAGTCCTTGTGGTCCGGCGTGATCGCGCGCTTGATCACGCTTTTGGGTTGGCCGTGCGGATCGGTCTCCCAGTCAACCTTGGCAAGGAACTCCAGCCCCTCCAAATCGGCAAAGCCGCCGATACGCAGCGCAGCCTGCGCGGAAGCGTCCTCGGACTTTGGATGGAGGCCGCGCGCCGAGCACAGCATCGCCTTCATGAGGCCTCGTCCCATGTGGCCCCATTCCGGCCCCTTCGGACTGTAGAGTCCAATCAGCGACCACAGCTTGCAGCGTGCGTATTCGCCTTCCAGTACGGTAAACTCGCCGTTCAGATACACCGAACCCGTAGTGGGATTGCAGGTGGCATAGCCGCCTGTCCAGCCCTGAGCAGGATCGTCGTAGCCGCCGGGGCGGATTCTCAAGCGGACTTTGACGAGCGTGCCTTTAGGGATCAATTCAAAGGCCCGTTGCTCAGGGGCATCGTTGAAATCGAAGTAACTCATTGGGGGTCTCCTTCAGAGGCTGGGACGGATGGAGGGGCGAAATCGAGCCGCTCAGCAGCGGGCTTGGCGGGGSCAGKGRTTTT
>LXRJ01000431.1 GCA_001684025.1 Candidatus Glomeribacter gigasporarum
GCTCAAAGCCATAGTTCCTCCCAATCTCGGCCACGCGATCTTGCAGCGCAGCAAGCGCTTTTCGACCATTCAACCAAGTACTAGCAGCTAGCTTCGGGCYATTCGGTGTCTCCACACGCGGCACCACCCCAACAGACAGATGCGGCGTGCTCTCATCGTATTGAATCGTCCCCCAAGCGATATTGTCCGCGCCATGCTGCCGTTCAAGCCATTGATATGCCTCTTTAAAAAAAGCCCGTCCATGATCTACAGCCAGATTTCCTCCTTCAAGAAACTGCTCAGGGCTCGCCATTACCATGTACTCAATAAGTTCCACACTATCTTTACGTCGCTTACACCCCTCCAGACGCGTTTTAATGGCCCTTAGAGCCTCTTCTGAGGAAGAGTTGTGGGAGGATAGGTGCACATTTTCATTAGAACGGCTCCTATCGGCGTTTTTGACCTCTCTAGGGCCGTCCCTAAAGTTGTGCTGAGCCATCACTTTGATTGTTGCGCCTTTGCGTTTCCGAGCCCGAATGCAGGTGAAATGAGCCATAAGTAGAAAAATTTGGCGCCAAGTCGCTCAAGCGTGCGAAAATCCGATGCAAGCATCGTAACCCACTACGCTTTACTTCGTAAAGCAGTGGGGCCGCTCTTGCAGAGCGGCTAAATAGCC
>LXRJ01000439.1 GCA_001684025.1 Candidatus Glomeribacter gigasporarum
CGCTGCGCGAGAACAGCGATCTCGTCATGCAATTCGTGATAGCCAGGCAGATAGGCGTCATGGATGGCTTTGCGGCTGCGGGCGGCGCTGAAGGCTTTGACCAGCTTGACTTTCAAGTCAACAACCCGCTCCGTATTATGGCTCAGAGTCAAAAGAAAATGGGCTTGGTCTTCATTGAGCAGCGCATAACGTTCAGACTGTCCTCCTTTTGAGCCTTTAGGGGGTATGTCTCA
Source organism: Candidatus Glomeribacter gigasporarum (assembly GCA_001684025.1). GTDB lineage: Bacteria > Pseudomonadota > Gammaproteobacteria > Burkholderiales > Burkholderiaceae > Glomeribacter > Glomeribacter gigasporarum_A. The sequence continues at coordinate 234 of LXRJ01000439.1, forward strand.
TAAGCGCTAACCAAACCTACATGAAGTGAGGTAAATTATTGTCCATCGTAGGCTAGCGCGGAGCGATCAGGATGGACGAAGAAATGGAATGGGGAAGAGAGGAAAAGTTTGAAGGTTTGCAGGAAGATTGGGCGGTATTAGCGCGTGCCCTGCCTGCGGGTTGGCAGGAAAAGGCAAAAGAATTAGGCGCGTTAAAGCGAGTAGGTGAATTTCAGGACGCATCGCGGTTGTTGCGCACGATGCTGATTCATTTGAGTGAGGGCTGCTCATTGCGCGAGACAGCAGTACGCGCGAAAGCGGGTGGACTCGTCTCGGTCTCGGATGTCGCGTTGCATAAACGGCTGCGGGGATGTGGCGAGTGGTTCCGTTGGATGGGTGAGCAGATGATGGTGCGCTTGTCAGG
>LXRJ01000040.1 GCA_001684025.1 Candidatus Glomeribacter gigasporarum
CAGCGTGGAAACTTTTGCACGCTGTTTCCTCCCCATATCTGGAAAGTTTTACACGCTGAGTCACATGCTCTCGCGTGAAACGGCGACGCACATCCTGGCGGGCGATTGGGACATCGGCGATGTCGAGGCCGAACGGCAGCGGATTCAAACCGAACGGCCACCGATCGGGATGGAACCGCCACCCGCCTAATTTATGTTTAAAAAATTACCCCTGACGGCTCGCCTTGCGCGGGCCTTTTTATTTTGGAGATCCAAAAAGATGAGTGAATCCACGCAACCGGAAGACCGGCAAACTGGCGCAAGCARCCCGCCCGCGCCGCATCCGGCGCAAACGACGCTTAAGCAGCAAGCGCCCGCGACCGCCGCGGCCRTCGATGCGCSGCYCAAAGAAAGCTTTTCTAAGGAATACGTGGCTGAATTGCGSGCSGAAMGCGARGCYTGGCARAAGMRRCACCAGMARGCAWKSGMKSAMCTRRAMAAGAYCCAACAAGACACGCAGCAACAACTGACCCAAACGCAACACAGTGCACGCGAACGGATTATCCGCGCTGAGATGAAAGCGTTCGCGTTAAAAGCAGGGCTTAGGGATTTGGACTGCTTAAAGCTGGCGGATCTGTCTACGGTCATGCTTAAGGACGACGATACGCTTGAGGGCGCATCTGAGATGCTGGCCGCGCTGAAAGAAGCAAAGCCGTATCTGTTTACAGCGCCGCAGGCGCCATACCAGTTCTGCTGAGCACCCGCCCAAGCCGAATCCAACTGGACCCGCCCACATCACTGCCCTCCCGCCAGAGGAATACGAACGCGGCAAGCGAGCCTATTTGCAGGCTATTTAACCCTTCATTGATTTTGGGAGAGATTCAATGCCGATTCAAAACTTACCCGCCGAGCTGCAACCGGCGATTCAACAAGGCTTTTTGGAGCGTGAATTCCACGATGGCCTACATTCGATTTTGAGCTATCGCACCATTGCCGACCGCGGGATGTTTCCCAATCAGGTGGGCGAAACCATTGGCAAGACGCACCCAGGCTTACTCGCGCCGGTGGAAAGACCGATTCATCCAGCGGCCAATACAGGGCTGGACAACGGCATCCAAGTCTCGAAGCATACGTTGGAGCAATATAAACCCGGCATCAATCTCTATTCTGGCGCGCTCGATCTGAATATCGTGACGTCACGGGTGGCGATTAAATATTGGTTTTTGCAGAACGCCAAGGCGCTGGGGATTCAGGCCGCGCAAACGCTGGATCGGGTGGCGCGTAATGCCTTGTTCAATGCCTATTTGGGCGGCCATACGTGGACGGCTCAGGAAAGTAAGCCCGCGGAAGGCAAGCAGGCGGTGTGGCTGCCTGTCGATGACATCCGGGGCTTTGAACAGGTGATGGTCAACGCGGCGCAGATGAAGGCGGACGATTTAGAAAGTGCGCGCCCGGGTGGCACGCTCGAACCCGTTTCGATCCAGCATCCGGCGGTGGTCTATATCGGTCAGGAGGGCGGGCGGCACGGCTGATCGGCGTGATGCGCGACGAGAAAGATGGGTCAACGACCTTGCCCGATGCGGATCCAAGCGTTCGAGGCCATAGCGGTGCGCTGCTGGTGGAGAAGAGGAGAATTGAACTCCCGACCTCAGCATTGCGAACGCTGCGCTCTCCCAACTGAGCTACTTCCCCAACCTATTCATACCAAAAGAAAAGTTTTTTTATAACCTGTCCAAACTCCTCTGCCTGGCGCCTGCTCGCTATAGTTCTTAAACGGGTTACTCAGAAGGATGAAGAAATGCTTTATTCTAATAATATTAAATAGCCTCTCAACAAAGCCTTAACGCTTGGAAAATTGTTTGCGGCGGCGCGCTTTATGCAGCCCTACTTTTTTACGCTCAACTTCGCGTGCATCGCGTCTGACAAACCCCGCTTTTGATAACGCGGGCTTAAGCATTTCATCATAGCTGATGAGCGCACGCGTAATGCCATGCCGCGCTGCGCCGGCTTGTCCAGTCTCGCCGCCGCCGCGCACATTGACTTTGATATCAAAAGTCTGGGTGTGTGCTGTCAGTTCAAGCGGCTGACGGACAATCATCAACGAAGTTTCGCGTGAAAAATATTGATCCATCGGTTGATCGTTGACGATAATGCCGCCCTGACCCGGTTTAATAAAAACACGGGCGACCGCGCGTTTTCGGCGTCCCGTGCCTGTATACCAGTCTCCAATCATTTTCAATCTCTTTAAAGTTCAAGCGTTTGCGGCTGTTGCGCCGTATGCGGATGTGCTGCGTTTGGATAGACTTTGAGCTTAGCGAACATGGCACAACCAAGCCGGTTTTTGGGCATCATGCCTTTAATGGCTTTTTCCAGCGCACGACCTGGAAAACGTTGTTGCATCTTCCCGAAATCCGTTTCATAAATGCCGCCCGGATAGCCTGAGTGACGGTAATATTTTTTATTCGTCCATTTATTGCCTGTCACCTTTAACTTACTTGCGTTGATGACGACAATAAAATCACCGGTATCCACATGCGGCGTATATTCAGGCTTATGTTTTCCGCGTAAGCGATGCGCTATTTTGCTGGCGATACGGCCGAGCACTTGATCCTTTGCATCGACCAGATACCATTTGCGCCTCACTTCAGCAGGCTTTGCGGAAAAAGTTTTCATTTTTCAGTTTCTCCACCTTTGGGCTTTCCGCCGGCGCGCATACTAAACCTGCGACGAAATTTCTCAACATTCCCTTCGCTATCCACAATATGTTTGATGCCTGTGTACACTGGATGAGAAGCGGACGAGATTTCAATTTTCGAGAGCGGGTACGTTTTACCTTGATATTCAATTGTTTCCCGCGTCTCAATGGTCGAACGCGTTAGAAACTTAGCATCGCACGATGTATCCAGAAAAACAACTTCGCGATATTCAGGATGAATGTCTTTCTTCATCAAACGGCCTGCGATCTATTGCGATTAAAAGGCGCGATTATGCCAGAATATGACTCAGCGATAAGATTGTTTAATACGGTTTCGCTCATCAACATAACCCAGAGACGGTTGAATATCCATTCCGCCTGCGCGCACTTTTGTTTCTTCCGCTTGCCAGAACGTTGCAATGATGACCCAATCACCCACCTGCGCGCGGCGCGCCGCTGAGCCATTCAATGAAATCATGCCGCTGCCGCGCGCGGCGCGAATCGCATATGTGGAAAAGCGTTCGCCGTTTTGGATATTCCAGATATCGATCCGTTCATGTTCGACGATATTCGCTCCCTCCAACAGGTCCGCGTCAATCGCGCACGAGCCTTCGTAATGCAGTTCGCAGTGCGTCACTGTGGCGCGATGGATCTTTGATTTGAGGAGCGTGCGGTACATAGTTAAATCTCGATATTATCTATCAAACGCACGTCGCTCAGTCTCGCCGCCGCCAATGCAACGCGCGGCGCGTTTTCATCGGCGGSGCAACGCTGCAAGTCGGCGCATTTGCGGATCGCCACATAGTTGACCTTCCAGCCGCGTGCGGTCAGTGCGTCTATGGCCTCGCGTTCAAGCATGGCGAAGTCGCGCCGGCCTTCCACGTGGATTTTCCGGCGCAGTTCCGACAATGCCGCATAAAGCTCAGGCGCTTGCGCGCGTTGCGCTGCATTCAGATAATGGTTGCGTGACGAGAGCGCCAAACCATCGGCGGCGCGCACCGTTTCCACCGCACTCACTTCGGTCGGCAATGCAAATTGCCGGCACATCGCGCGCACCATCAGCCATTGCTGGTAATCTTTTTTGCCGAACACCGCAAACCGGGGCGCGACGCAGCACAATAATTTCATCACCACCGTGCAGACGCCTTCAAAGAACCCGGGACGGAATTCACCTTCAAGCATTGCGCCGATCTCCGCCGGCGGATGCACGCGATAACACTGCGGCTCCGGGTAGAACTCACTTTCAGACGGCGTGAACACAAAATCCGCCCGCGCGCCGCGCAGTTTTTCGCAATCCGCGTTAAAGGTGCGCGGATAGCGGTCAAAATCCTCGTGCGGCGCAAATTGGAGCCGATTCACAAAAATGCTGACGACCACTGGCGCGCCCTGTTGGCGCGCGCACTGCACCAGAGATAAATGACCCTCATGTAAATTGCCCATCGTCGGCACCAAAGCCGTGCATGGCTGTCCGCGCAATTCGGCACGCAGCGCATTAATGGTATGGATGATTTTCAAACAGCGTCTCCGATTCATCCATCAGCCGCACATACAGCGGCGCAAATGGCTCGGCCTGCGTGATTTCAATCAACGCAACGCGCGCCAGTTCAAGAATGGCGATAAAGCTGACGACCTTCATTGGCACGCCGCGCCCCGGGTCGAACAGCTCAGTGAATTCCATCCAGCGCGCACTGCGCAATATCCGCACGATCGCGCTCATCGTTTCGCGCACCGAGAGCGCTTCGCGATGAATCGAGTGAGGCTCAACGCGCTTGGCGCGCCTGAGCACATCCGCCCAAGCGGCGTATATCTCCTCAAGACGGACTTCAGGCCAGCGCGGCGCAAGTTTTCGCGCGTGCGCCGCAGCGCGCAGAAAATCTCGGCCCAGGCACGGCAATGCATCAATCGCGCGCGCGGCACATCTAATTCGTTCGTATTCAAGCAGACGGCGCACCAGCTCGGCGCGCGGATCGGCATGGTCTTCGTCTGCATCCGCGTTTTCTTTTTTGAATGGTAACAATAGGCGCGATTTGATTTCGATCAGCAATGCAGCCATCAATAAATATTCAGCCGCGAGTTCGAGATTGCGCGCGCGAATGCGTTCAACGTACTCCAGATACTGACACGTTAACTCGGTCATGGGAATGTCGAGCACATTGAAGTTTTGGCGGCGAATCAGATACAACAACAGATCCAGCGGCCCTTCAAAGGTTTCAAAAAAAACCTCAAGCGCATCGGGCGGAATATAAAGATCGCGCGGCAGCTTAAAAAGCGGCGCGCCGTACAAACGCGCGCCCGCTGTATCGGGCGCGGGCACAGCGCCCTCCGGCGCACGATTCATTTAAAAATTTTGATAATACACGTACGGCGTCTGCGGCACGCGGTTCTCGCGCGCGTGCGCCCGTTCTTCCGGATCCGGATTGACCGGCGGCTTGTCCCACAACAAAGCGCGGCCATCGCGCTGCGCCGCCTCCAGCCATGGTTTTTGTCGCTTGAGTTGTCGGATGAATTGGGTAATATCTGACTGATACATCTGACCGCCTTTTGAGATCATACTGGAATTCTGTTGTAAGCAGCGAAAATGCGCATCAATAGTCAATAAATACTGGATATGCAAATATGATCCAATACCGTGCTTTTAAAGCGTTTTTCTAGCAAGAGCGCATCGGAGTTTTGTTTGGCAAGCCATTTTACAACTGGGTCGAAGCAGCATCTGAACATTTGCAGCAAATTCTTGATCTATCCCTGTTTAGCAGCGGCGCTCGGGCTCCTTTCTCCTGATGCATGGGCAACGTACAACGTCCGTATTGACGCGCCACAGGCGCCGCGCGCGCTCAAAAAATTGCTGAAAACGCATCTAGATATCGCGCGCTTTGCAAAAAGCAAAGACATCAATGATGAACAATTCGAATTTTTAGTCTTGGCCGCGCCGCGGCAAGTATACGAACTGGTCAGAACCAGCGGCTATTTTTCGGCCGAAGTGAACACTCAAGTCACCACCGCATCCAACGGGAAAAAAACCGTCACGCTGCATGTCAACCCTGGCCCGCGTACAACCCTCTCTGCGGTACATCTCAATTTCGCCGGCCCGGTGCGGAACGAAGCGCCTGAACGCGAGACCGCCGCGCGCAAGGCGTGGCCGCTCCCGGTCGGCGATCCATTTACCCAGGAAGGCTGGGAAGAAGCCAAAAACGCTTCATTGACGGCGCTGCAAACGCAGCGCTATTTGAGCGCGGAAATCGCGAGCGCGCAAATGCGTATCGATCCAGACGCGCAGCAGGCCAGCGCATCCGTCACCTTCGATAGCGGCCCGACCTTCACGCTCGGCCCGCTTGAAATCAGCGGTCTGCAACGGTATCCGGAATCCATCGTTTATCACGTCAATCCGTTGAGAATTGGCGAAATCTATCAGGAAGCGCGCATTCTTGAATTGCAGCGACAAGTGCAGAACACTGGTTATTTCGCCAATGTCGCGATAGAGGTTGAAAACGACCGGAACCAGGCGCATCACGCGCCCGTCAAAATGCAGATCAGTGAATACCCGCTGCATTCGATTCGTTCTGGAATCGGTTATTCATCCGATACCGGCGCGCGCGTCCAGTCGCAATACCTCTATCACAATATCTTCGGGCGCGCGTGGATCTTCGATGCGCGCGCAGCGCTCGAACAACGCAAACAATATGCGGCGCTGCAATTGTCCATGCCGCCTGACCGCCGCGCATTTGTCAATAGTGCGCTGGGTTCGTACGAGCGCACGCGCGCCCTGAATACCGATACGCAAAGCCTGCAAGCCGGCGCGCAACGCATCCGTACCCGGCAGAATTACGACCATATCTATTCGATTTTGTATTACCGCGACCGGCTCAAGCAAAGCGCACAAGCGCCGCAGACGGGCCGCGCGCTGGTCCCGAGTTGGGCGTGGAAACGGCGCAATGTTGACGATCCCATGTTTCCGCGGCGTGGCAATCTGATTTCAATTTGGACCGGGTTTGCCATCAAAGGAATTCTCGCCGATCAATCCTTTGTGCGCGTGTTAGCGCAAGGGCGTCAATTTATTCCACTGGGCCAGCGCGATGTCTTTTTGCTGCGCGCTGAATTCGGCGGCGTTTTAGCGCGCGGCGCTTCGACGCGCGGCATTCCCGCCTCGCTGCTCTTTCGCGCTGGCGGCTCCGATTCCATCCGCGGCTATGACTATCAAAGCATCGGCCATCGCGACAACGGTTCGTTTTTACCGGCGCGCACTCTGCTCACCGGCAGCGCCGAGTACCAACGCTGGTTCAATCGGAATTGGGGGACGGCGTTGTTTTACGACGCTGGAACGGCGGTGAACCGCTGGGCGCAAAAAACCTTATATGCGGGCGTGGGCGTCGGCGCGCGCTGGCGCTCGCCGGTTGGCCCAGTGAATTTGGACCTTGCCTATGGTCTGAAAACGCGCACGTTCAGACCCTATCTAACGTTGGGGATTGCCTTTTAGTAAAAATGCTCTCATGGATGCGCCAGAAACCTCTTCCACGCCTTCCCGCATGCCTGCCTGCCGCCGCAGATGGCGGATTTTGATCTGGAGCACCGCGGCGCTCACGATGAGCGCCGCGGTGCTCGCCGGCGCGCTTTTTGTCGCGCTCACGACTGAAGCGGGCACGCGCACTACTTGGAACCTTGCGCGCACATTGACGGGCGGGCGCCTGAGCGGCACGTTTAAGGGCGGCACGTTCGCCAGCGGCATCCGCATGCGCGCGCTGCGCTGGCGAGACGGTGACACGGACATTCAGATCGACCGTCTGGACGGTCAATGGCTGCTCACCCGTGCACCGCTGCACTTGACGGTGTATTTTCTCCAGATCGGCGCCGTCGATGTGCGCCTCCCGCCCTTCGCCGATAAAGAAAAAACAGCGTTGCCGGAATCGCTGACGCTACCACTCGCGCTGGATATTCGGGATGCACGGATGGAACGGCTCCGCCTCCATAACGGCGCATCGTTCACCGAATTCAGCGGCTTAAAGCTGCGCGCGGCAAGTGATGGACGACACCACCAAATTCATCTTGAATCGCTTAAAACACCCGCCGGCACGGTGACCGCGCAAGCAACGCTTGATGGCGAGCGGCCCTTTGCCGTGACCGGCGCCGCGCATCTGACCGGGAAAATACAAGAGGAAACGATACAACTGGACATCCGCCTATCGGGGTCTCTGGAACAATTGATTGCCAAGGCCGATGTATCCGGCTTAAAGCTGAACGCGCGGGCACGCATTCACGCAACGCCATTTGCAGATGTACCGTTCAAAACGCTTACGCTGAATGCTGACCATCTGAATCCGCGCACCTTTTCAGAGAACGCGCCGCAGGCAGATTTATCGCTGCGTGCGCAACTGGCGCCGCTGCCAAATCGCGATGGGAAAACTAGAGCATTTTCCAATCGCGTTGCAACAAGGAGTGAGCGCGAAGACAGTATGAGCAATACGGCGAGCGCGAAGCGGCACAGTTGCAGCGTGATTGGAAAATGCTCCAATGCGGGCCTGATCGTTGCCGGCCCGATCTCGATCACCAATGCCCAACCTGGGCCGCTGCATCAACAACGGCTGCCATTGATCGACGCACGCGCCGATGTACAACTTGATGCACAAACATATGTCTTCCCCAATCTGCGCATCCGTCTGATGCAGGGCGCGCAGATCGAAGGCGGCGGCGGCTTCGGAAACAAAGACGGTCAATGGAAGGGGCGTTTTGATCTGCGCGCCCGCGCGCTAAATCTCAATGTCTTCGCCAACGCGCTGCGCAAGACGCAACTGAGCGGGCCAATCCGCATTGCGGTAGACAAAGGCGCGCAACATATCGCGGCGGATGTTGCGGACCCAAAGGCAGCGCTGCGCGCGCAAACAAATATCACGCTCGATGCGGCGCGGATTACGCTGGATGCGTTCAAACTGCAGACGGGCCAAGGGCGTGCTGAACTGTCTGGCGCGCTCAAGCAAGACGCGCATTTAAGCTATCATCTCAAAGCGACTCTCAACGGCTTCGAGCCATTTACGCTGCTTCAAAAACCGCCTCAGCCGCACCCGGCGCGCATCTCCGGCACGTTGAATGCGAAGGGCCGGTTGATGCCCGCATTTGAAACCCAACTGAGCTTTGCGCTGCGCGATAGCCTCTATGCATCGTTACCGCTGACCGGCGAAGGCAAGGTGCATCTGACTGGCAAACGTTTATTGCCCAGCAGAGCCAACCTTTCTATCGCAGGAAATCAGATGACGCTACGCGGCAGTCTAGGCCGTCCGAGCGATACGCTGCGCTTTGACCTCAATGCGCCGCAACTCGGCAACATCGGCTTTGGGTTAGACGGCGCGCTGAAGGCTAGCGGCGCGCTGAGTGGCAGCCTCGCCCGCCCTAAAGTCACGGCGCGCTATCAGGCTAACGCGCTCGTTTTCCAAAAGAATCGGATTCGCCAGCTTGAAGGCCGGATTGAATGGCGCGGGACAGCGCACAGCAGTCTCGCGTTCAGCGCCGATGGACGCGATATCGATTTGCCAAACCTAAGCCTGCGCACATTGCACGCAAAACTGGCGGGCACGCGCGCACAGCATACATTGATGCTGAACGCGGCAGGCCGCCTGCTCGATCAGCCGCTCGACCTCCAAATGTCCGCCCGCGGCGGGKTGATCGAGACCCGCACAGGCACTGGCTGGGTGGGAACGCTCTCGGAACTGGAAAGCCGCGGCTGGATGACTGCGCAATTGAAAGCGCCGCTGACGGTTCGCGCGGGTCCGGACACGCTGATCCTGGGCGCGACCCAACTCACATTCGAAAACGCGCAGCTTGATTTGCGCATGCTGGAGGTTCAGCGCGGCCGCATCCGCTCGGCTGGCACGCTCAAAGGTCTTGAGATCGACCGTCTGTTGCAGATTCAGAAAACGCTGACCGGAAAAAAACCTGGACTGAAAACCACGCTTGTTTTGGATGGCCGCTGGGATTTCGCGCTCAGCGAATCTGCCGCAATGGGTTTTGTACAACTGGCGCGCCGTTCGGGTGATCTTCAATTGGATCAGGCGCCGGTTGGATTAAGCGCATTATCCGCCCGCCTTGATTTATCAAACCGGCAGCAGGCTCATCTCAGCGTTCGCGCGCACTCTGCGCGCGTTGGCGCGCTTGAGGCAAATGCGCACACGCGGCTCGCCTTTGCCAACGGCTATCCGACTCTAGCCGATCATGCGCCGCTCAGCGGCAACATCACTGCTGAAGCGCCTACGCTCAGAAGCATGGGCGCCCTGCTCGGCCCGCAATATTTGCTTGACGGACACGTCGCGCTGCATCTTGCGATGTCCGGTTCGGTTGCACAACCGAAATTCTCCGGCACGCTAAACGGCGATGGCTTATCCATCACTTTGATTGACGAAGGCGTGACGCTGAAAAACGGGGTCGTGCGAATCGCGATTACGAACAATCGCGCCGATTTTCAAAAGGTGGCGTTCCAGGGCGCGCGCGGCACTCTGTGCGCCACTGGCAGCGTCTCGCTGGATCGCGCCGATACGCCGCTATCGGTGCAGATCGCCGCAGATGCGCTTGAACTGTTCGCACGCCCCGACCGGCAATTGTCGATCTCCGGGCGCGCAACGATGGCCAATCGCAGCGCCGGCGGCTTTGCGATCGACGGCGATTTCATTGTCAATCGCGCTTTTTTTAATTCCCCGTCAAGTCCAGCGCCGAGGCTCGGCGATGATGTCGTGATTGTGCGCGCGCATGATCAAAATCGCAGCGCTGCGCCGGAATCTCCTTTTTCCAAGAGCACGCCCGCCAAAGTCCATTTACTCCAAACACGCATCGGGATCGATCTGGGGCAGGATTTCCGTTTCCGCGGCGCCGGCGTGGATCTGGATTTGGTCGGAAAAATCACATTGAGCAACACCGTTGGAGCCGCATTGCATGCGCATGGCGCGCTGCGCGCGCGCCGCGGTTCGACCTATGAATTACTCGGCACCAAGCTCGATATTGAGAAAGGCTATGTCACTTTTAACGGTCCGGTCGATAATCCGGCGCTCAATATTCTGGCGATGCGGCGCAATCAAGAAGTCGAAGCCGGCCTGCAGCTACGCGGCACCACGCGCGCGCCGCGCGCGCAATTAATCTCGGAACCCAATCTGCCGGATACAGAAAAACTCTCCTGGCTGCTGTTCGGACGTGGCACGAATAAAGGCGCCACTGTGGGCCAGCAACATGCCAAAAACGCTGCATTAGCGTTCCTTGGCAGCATGGGGGGTAAACACATTGCGCCGCGCATTGGTTTAGATGAGCTTTCAATCGGTCAAAGTGAAGTGGGGCTCACCGATCCGCAAGTCGTGACGCTCGCGAAGGCGCTGAACCGGCATTTTATTCTCGGTTATGAGGAAGGGCTGACCAGCAGCGCGCATATCCTCAAAGTGACCTGGCAATTCTGGCGCAGCTGGTCGATTATCGTCCATGCAGGCACGGTGAATGGGCTGAGTGTGTTGTTCAGCCGGCGCTTTGATTGACCTTTGATCTTAAGCTGAACATAAAGGGGGCCGTTCCGCAAAGCAGCCGGTCAGCCGCTGTTAAAAAGGGCATAAACACTTTGCGTTCTCCGTCACACATTGGAGAACGCAAAGTGTAGAAGATAAGTCCTATTCAGTGGCCTCCATGTAAACTCTCCGGTTTGGAAGGAGAGCGTATTGAGAAAGATCGCTCAAGCTGTCTTCAAACGCGCTCAAAACAAAATCCAGATGCGTTTCGTGATGGGCGTCCGGCAGAAGGCTCGTTAAATAATCGGTTCAAACAAGAGACAAACGTGGAGTGCCCCCCTGAAACTGGACAACTGAGGCTATAAAACTTGAGCCACTTACTCATCGAGCCGATCAGACCATAAGTTTTCAGGACACGCTGTATTCTGCGCGCGCATACTGACTTCCACGGACGCCCTTCTAAATGTCAAGCCGCAAGCTGTACTTGGCCGATCTGACGGTTTCGCTGTTTTATAGCGGAGTCGATTTCGCGCGCGATATAACGATGCCGGCTTCCCTTTCCTGAAGCTGCTGGCACAGGACTGACGCCGCACCCTGCTGCGCCGCGCGCCTCTGGATGGCGTCGATGGGGGTTATCTCCTGCCGTCAAGAATGGCTGTGCCGCAGACGCGTCGCCAGCAGGGCCGCAATCATGACCTCCAAATCGGCAATTTCCTCATGCAGTTCCAGATCGCGCCGCCCAAACGATTTGAGCGTGATCCGGTCCGCCGCGCTCAGGTTTCTATAATCGGAGAGATCCGCACGCCCGGCGGCCCGCGTGCGGATGAACGGCCTGCGCGTCAGGGCACGCAGCGATTCACGCAGTGCGTCGGGCGCCGCATACACTCGTGTGCTGGATCAATTGCAGGGCCACACGACGAGCGGCTATGGCTGTCTTTCGACACTCCTTCAGGACGCGCAATGATTCGCTCATGCCGTCACGGCTTTTGGGCGTAACCGTGCGAAGGCGGCATGAGCGGCATTTTGAGCATCGAGCGGCTTGTCCTTGCCGCGGTTGCGCCGACGCTTTTATCGGGGGTCACTTCCAGTACCGTAGTGCCAGCCGGCTGCAGGTAACGCAGCCGGCCTGTACCCTAGGGCCGGTGCATGCCACGCCAACAGTGAGCAATTGACCTGCTCCCAATTAGCCGTACCACTTTCGAGTTATGAAGTCCGCTTCAAGGTTAAGCAAATTTTTGATTACAAGACTGCTGAGCATGCACAGGTGGTTGCCGATGTAGGTCAGCAAAAGAAGCAGGAGGCATTCTGCGGCAACTACTATGGGGCCGGACTTCGTTATAGTCCTGCCGCCAGGCAGCTATAGCGTACCGGGCTTGAGTCAAGCGCTCAAACCAGTGCGCATTCAAACATTCGTCCCGAAACTTGCCGTTAAAACTTTCAATGTAAGCATTTTGCATAGGCTTTCCAGGTTCAATGAGGAGATGACGAATGCCATGTGCCTGAGTCCAGGCAATGAAAGCTCGACTGGTCAATTCAGGCCCATTGTCGGTTCGTACAGCGCTGGGATAGCCTCGGAACGCTGCGGCTTGCTCCAGCATGCGCGTGACATATTGACCACCGATACCGTAATCCACAGCGATGTTCACGCATTCACGGCTGAAGTCGTCAGACACAGTCAGGCATTTGATGCGCCAGCCATTGACCAGGCTATCGCTCACAAAATCTATACTCCAGACCTCATTGAGCCTGTGTGCAATTCTCAGCGGGACGCGCTCGTGAGCGTACCGCTTGACTTTCTTGCGTTTCTTCACCGCCAGGCTAGCCGCGCTATACAGTCGATAGACCCGCTTGTGATTCACGTATGGAAACGTCGGGCGCAGCACATCATGGACGCGCCGATAGCCAAACCGCCGCCGAGCCTGGGCAATATCAATGATCGCAGCGCTTAATGCCGCGGTTTGCGAATCCGGTTTCGGCGGATTCCGGTCACTGTCTTCTTTCAAGCCCCACAAGGCAGCACGCATGGCGTTCGGATCGATCAAAGCGCTCAATCATCTGTCCAATCGCTTTACGCTTGGCTTGTGGGGCTAACGCTTTATTCCGAACACCTCTTTCAGCGCATGGAGGTCGAGCTGCGCTTCCGCTCGCAATCTCTTGAGTTTGGCGTTTTCACTTTCAAGCGCTTTAAGCCGTCTGGCCTCCGATGCCTCCATCCCTCCATATTTGGATCGCCATTGATAAAACGTTGCATCTGAAACCGCCTCTGCGGCACAACTCTTTGACCGGAAGACCCGCTTGTGCTTCCTTCAGAAATCCAATGATTTGGTCTTCTGTAAATCGATTCTGTTTCATCTCCGTCATTGACTCCATTTCCTATAGTTTGGGACTTGCCTAACTTCTTCTTGGTACGCTTTGTGGGGGCAGGTCAGATCGATTGCAGCAAAGAATGAAAATCGCTTGATTGTTGCTGACACGATTACACAGGAATTACACAGAAACGGAGTAAGCTGATATGTATTTGTGCGCTAAGTCTTTGATTTAATTGGTGGGCCGTGTAGGGCTCAAACCTACGACCAACGGATTAAAAGTCCACAAAAATATTATTATAAGTCAACAAATTACAGCATTTTCTATTCCGCAAAAGCAGATTTTATAGCCTTGGAAGCCGCATCAGGCATAGAAGAGCTATCCATTTGCGGAACAATTTACCTTTAATGAATCCACTCCCCTCTTAACGCCCTTTCGAGCTTCTGCTGCGCCTGACTTTCGATATCAAAGCGCACTGAGCGGGCGAATTCTTTGATGGGGTCTTCTTCGCCTTTGCGAATCAAGATTATCTGACCTTGATACTCAAAAGTTTCAAGAATTTCAGATGGCATCACACGCTCCGGTTTCTGTTTATCTATCGAAGGGAGAAAGATAGGGCTAAGCACCTCATGCCGTCGATTCATCCGTTTGGATAAATCGACGGGTCGAAAGCATCCTCTGAAGCAGTGCATCGGGACAGGAAAAAATATCCTTATAAATCAATAAGTTAGGTATGAAAACGCTGAATAAATGGGGAAAGTGCGGGCCGGACTCAACAGTAGATACCTCCTGCCCGAATCACTCTTCTTGCCAGTCTCTATGTCAACATAAATTACCTGCGTATTGACATAGAATCGGTGGAATATTGACTTAGCGCTCGTCCCATACCTGTGAGCTATGCTGCAACTGCCGATAAAAGGCCCGCCACCCTAGCGCCTGTTCTTTCCATTGCCGGCAGATTCGGGCGTTGAAGGCGTTGGCTCTAGCAATCTCAGTAAGCGGAATGCCGGCGGGTTTTCGGTCAGACTCGGCGGGGGATTTGGGAGCGATACCTTCGATGCCGGCATTGTAGCTGCGCACGAAGCCAATATTAACGCCAAAGCGGGCGCTATCTTCTGAAGTGACATGAGTGTTGATATGCATCGAAAAATGAGCCACTAAAAGGGAAATGTGCATGTAAAAGTGACCCACGT
>LXRJ01000468.1 GCA_001684025.1 Candidatus Glomeribacter gigasporarum
TGATGAGCTTGTCTCGGTTCTCACGGAAATTACGGCCAGCTGTACCCTCTGGGCGCTGATGCGCCTTGTCCATCATCGATAACGTAATGACGGGTTGGCTCCGATAAAAAATAATGGGAAGTTCGACGTTGTGCGGAAGGTGCACAACCGGCGCGGGCGCGCTTTGGGCGGGGTTGCTCATGGCAGAACTCCTGTAGTGCGGTAGTAAACCCGCTACCCTTCTTTCTACAAAAGGGTGGCGGAACCGAACGGGGGTAGAAAACCGGACTACAGGCACCGGCCAGCCTTTCGGCTGCCCCATCCGGCCCGCCATAGGAGCAATGCCAGACGTTTGAATGTAAAAAAGCCGCTTCCAATGATCTGATTGGCGCGGCTCTTCTGCGCCTGTAGTGCACGGGTTTCTACACCCGCCTGCTTTTGTATAAGCATTAGATACAATATACGCCGCCTCATCGAAGGAAGTCAAGGGTTGCCGTGATAGAATTCGGGGCAAGGAGAAATGATCTATGGCACTCGCCGCATTCGCATTCGATACGCACAAATTTGTCCGTAGGCTCAAGGGGGCTGGATTTGATGACACGCAG
>LXRJ01000472.1 GCA_001684025.1 Candidatus Glomeribacter gigasporarum
TGTTCCTCTTAACAGGCCCAGCAAGCGTATCAATTTAGCTGCCTTAAATTGTCCAGTCCCAGGGGGGCACTCCAAAGTGGAGCATCTGTAATAAATATCAAGCTATTTTTTAAATGTTCCTGCCAAGGGGATGGACGCTGGACTACGCTGTTAAGGACCGTCAGCCATTGACGAAGTCCAGCGATGAAGGCGACTTTTGGCGGGTTTCCAGCCGCCCTCAAACGCTCGTCAAAGGGTTTCGTGCCGGGTTGATCGAGTACAGGCAAAAGCGGCCATGTAAAGCGTTTTGCGCCCGAGTGTCAACAACGGTTTGAAACTACTCCATCTTGACTACTGAGCAGCGGATTAGATTTGACCCACCGCGATCGGTTCTGCTGGTTGCCGAGCTTGAATAATGCCGGCCTTACGTTTGTCACATTACGGCAGATGAAATCAGTCAATTGATCCTGCCGCTGTGCAGCGGTCATCGCAACGATCAAATCCGCGGCGCTGACAAAGCGGGTTTTCATGCCTGTTGAAATGCACCGAAAACTGATCCAGGAAATGCACTGAAAATTGACCCACCCCAAAAGAGCCCC
>LXRJ01000486.1 GCA_001684025.1 Candidatus Glomeribacter gigasporarum
TCCCCATGCGCTGCCGTGTTTTCGCCGACCACATGGGTGCTTTACTGCATCGACGCCGCGGTGCTGACCCTCCGCATTTCACTCAAGCTGGTTTGGTCTTGAGCCGTCTAATAAACACTTCGTTAAAAATGCATGCCTGACTCTCTCTCCAATGCCATCACGCTCTCCATGCGGCCTAAATGCTGTTTGGCGATCTTGCGTGCGCTTTCAGGGGCGTGCATCGATACTGGCGGCATGTGATTTCAACAACGAGCAGGTGGGGAAGACGCGAAAGAGCGGGGAATCCGAAGACGCGCTTGAACGCCAATACTCAGGTTGGACAATTTGGTACAGGTTGTTCGAACGGTGCGGATGCTTTTTGACTTGGAGATACCCGCGCGCCTCCAAACGTTTCAGCCAATAGTGCGTCTTACCAAGACTGAAGGCGCACGCGCGACTCAGCGCTTTCTCATTCGTCCAGTGGCATTCGCCCGCGTCATTGCAGACTTCGCACAGCGCGCACAGCACGCGCTTGGGGTTAGGCGGCACATCCGCCTTGCGCGCCGC
>LXRJ01000545.1 GCA_001684025.1 Candidatus Glomeribacter gigasporarum
GCGCTAGCCTACGATGGACAATAATTTACCTCACTTCATGTAGGTTTGGTTAGCGCTTATGGGGGTTGCACCCTTTAATCACGATAGCGGGAAACATAAGGGCAAGCGCTTTATTGAAGGGGGACGGGCACTCGTGCGGCGAGCGCTCTACATGGCGGCTTTGTCGGCAGCTCGTTGCAACCAGGATATGAAATCATTCTACGAACGTTTAAGAGTTGCTGGAAAACCGGTGAAAGTCGCTTTGATCTCCGTGCTGCGTAAGTTGCTGGCTGTCCTCAATAGCGTTGTTCAGCGTCGATCACCTTGGCAGGCACATCTGGCTCAAGCCACTTGACTGGCAACACAGATGCTCATCGACGTTAGGGGGTGGGGTGGGGGAGTTCTCTGCGAGGCTGGAGCCTATCCGAAATTTTGTGTGTGGAGGTCATGTGATGATAAAGAGTAAAAGGACACTCCATG
>LXRJ01000223.1 GCA_001684025.1 Candidatus Glomeribacter gigasporarum
GCGCTAGCCTACGATGGACAATAATTTACCTCACTTCATGTAGGTTTGGTTAGCGCTTATGGGGGTGCCCCTCACGCTCGGTATTATGACGATCCGGCGCGGAATCACCGAATCCTTCGTTCGCGCCAGCACTACCCCGCCTGTTGCAATCCCTAAAACTCTGATCGCAGAATGGCGGCCCTTGTTACAGGCGTGCACTTTAAGCGCATTTGCACTCGTGACCTTCTATGTCCTGCTCGTCTGGATGCCTTTTTATCTCAGCCATTTCCTGCACATGCCTTCCTCGCGCGCGCAGGGTGTCAATACTGGCATGCTATGCGTCAGCGTTCTCCTCACCACCGCGGCGACCTGGATCGCGGATCGAATCGGTTTCCAGCGGGTGATGCAAATCAGCCTGCTGGCCAGCCTGTGTTTTGTCTATCCTTTGTTCAAAGTGCTCCCCGGCGCTTCCCTACTCACCGTGCTGGCGGCGCTGCTCGCACTTCAGGTTCTGGTTGCAGGTTTTATGGGGTGCGTGATGGAAGCACTGGGTGCCTTGATGCAGAAGGCCCGCGCGACCGGCATGAGTCTGGCCTATACCCTGTCTGCCAGTGTGTTCGGTGGGACAACGCCTTTGGTCTGTACTTGGCTGACAAACAAGACGGGGATTCTGACCTTTCCGGCCCTGTATCTGATGGCTTTTGGCCTGCTGGCGCTGCCAGCGGCGCTGGGGTTAAAGCCCTTCCGTGACGAGTCCTACAGCCTTTAACGCCCACTGGGTCGCGCGCAGCCGACGTGCCGTATGGCATCCGTGCACGCAAATGAAGCACCACGAGCAGTTCCCATTAGTGCCTATGGTGCGTGGCGAAGGGGCTTGGTTATACGATGCCGATGGCCGACGGTATCTCGATGCGATCAGTTCTTGGTGGGTCAATCTATTCGGCCATGCCAACCGGAGAGATCAATGAAGCCATTAAAACGCAACTTGAGACGCTGGAACATGCGATGCTCGCCGGTTGCCCCATGTCCCAGCGATTGAGCTGGCCGAACGGCTGTCTCAACGGACGGGCGGCGCGCTGGGCCATGCGTTTTTTGCGTCCGACGGCAGCTCAGCAATCGAGATTGCCCTTAAGATGAGTTTTCATTACTGGCGCAACGCCGGAGGTGTGGATAAATCCGAATTCGTCTGTCTTGCAAGCGGCTATCATGGCGAGACCCTTGGGGCACTGGGCGTGGGCGATGTCGCGTTGTACAAAGATGCTTATACGCTGCTCCTGCGCCAAGCGCATATCGCCCCCTCACCGGATGCGCGCGGTGCGCGCGAGGGCGAATCCGCCGCTGATTGCGCGCGGCGCAGTCTGGCTGCGATTGCTGGTCTGTTCGAGGTGCGGCACCCGCACCTCTCGGCCATCATTATCGAGCCGCTGGTGCAATGTGCAGGCGGGATGGCGATGCACGAGGCGAGCTTTATGACGCAACTGCGCGCCTTGTGTGACCAGCATGACATCCACCTCATCGCCGACGAAATCGCAGTGGGCTACGGACGCACCGGCACCTTCTTTGCCTATGAAAAAGCCGCCATTCAACCTGATTTTCTATGTCTGTCAAAAGGACTCAGCGGCGGTTATCTGCCCTTATCTGTCGTTCTCACGCGCGATGCCATTTTCGACGCCTTCTACGATGACGACATAGCGCGCGGTTTTTTGCATTCCCATTCGTACACCGGCAATCCGCTGGCCTGCCGCTCGGCGCTGGCGACACTCGATTTGTTTGAGCAAGACGATGTACTGGGGCGCAACCGTGTCAAGTCGGACCGGCTGATGCAGCTTTTAAAGCCACTCGAAGATAACCCGTGCGTGCGACATCTGCGCCGTTGCGGCACAATTATGGCGTTTGATGTGGTGCTCGATTCTGCCACCCGTGAAGATTTTTCTCGCCGTTTTTTCAAGCTTGCATGGCAGCATGAGTTACTGTTAAGGCCGCTC
>LXRJ01000302.1 GCA_001684025.1 Candidatus Glomeribacter gigasporarum
GATATAGAAATTTGGCAAGAAAAATTTTATAGTGAAGCAAGAGACTGTATAATTCCTGTACAAAGGATATTAGGTCGTTTCATTCCTTCATCTTACAAATTTAAATATGGTACTTCACTGCAAAATGTTTTAGTAGTAATTCTGATGAATAAAYWATTTAATATATAATCAGACAGATAGATWAAAACTTTATAAATTATTAGTATATRTATCATATATAATTAATAAATATTTATTTAAATTTGAAGAATCAGATAACTATTTTTATTTTGATATTGTAAATATAATATACAAAATATCATCTTTTAAGATATTTATATATTTTTGCACATAAATTTCATAAGTAAAATATTATATAAAATCRTTTAATATCRGTATAAAAATGTAAATCAAKWNACTTTGTTATCGATTTGTATGGTCAGTTAAATATCTTCATAAATCCTACTTATATATCRGTATATTTCAGTCTTAAACTTAAAAATATATTAGTAAATTAATATAATCAGTAAAATATCATCAGAATATATATTTATCATAGGACTATCGATTAATGAAAATAGTAAACTAAATTAATCAACTGAAYATCTTCTTAGAATTAAGCTTATATAATAAAATTTAATATATCAGAGAAATATCTTATAAAAATTTATTATATTTTTATATATCATTAGATTTTGTTATAAATAAATAAAATATCGGTCTAGTTTATATTAATTATTGAAACCTGTATAATCATATTAATATCTTCTAACAATTAATATAATCATTAGCCTATCGGTTAATGAAAATAGAAAACTRAATTAATTAACAAAATATCATCCTAGTATTAAGCTTATATATTAGATATTTATATATCAGCAAAATATCTTATAGAAATTTATTATATTCTTATGTATYATTGAATATCGTTAAAATTCTATAATATATCGGTCTAGTTTATATATATNTNATTAAAACYATTATTATCATTAAATTATCTTCTAATAATTAATATAATCATAGYCTATYAGTTAATGAAAATAGAAAACTGAATTAATCAACTAAATATCTTCCTAGTATTAAGCTTATATAATATTATTATATTYATCCGTAAAATATCTTCTAGAGTTTTTTTATATCTTAATATATCAGTAAATATCGTTATA
>LXRJ01000305.1 GCA_001684025.1 Candidatus Glomeribacter gigasporarum
TCACGGCCGCGACTATGATTATAGCAGTTCCCACTGGCATCAAGATCTTCTCTTGGATAGCTACTCTTTATGGAGGGTCTATTCGTTTCACTACTCCTATGCTGTTTGCTCTTGGATTCATCTTCCTCTTTACCATCGGTGGGCTAACTGGTATAGTGCTTGCTAACGCATCATTGGATATCGCCTTGCACGATAGTGTGCTTCTAAGMATSGSKTCTACCTTGTTTACTTCCATTTCCAAAGCCTTTAATTGGGAATCAGTAGAGCAATTCTTGGTGTTGAAACGTCCACTAGCCGGGGTGGGCGATAGGTCAATCCAGGTTAACCATTGGAGGAAAGAAAGCTCTTCAGTTCAGGATAATCATCTAAATGATAGAACACCTCCGCGAACCTTAGAGTTCCTTAAATTAGGCAAGGTTTATGTACGTTCGAATTGAATCTTACAGGTCAGGCCCCAAAATGAAACCTTCAACTTATTCAGTTCTTCGATAAATACCCTTTATTGACTTCTAATGCTCGAATACACTATTCACTCTTCTTAGACTTGTTAATTACAGCTCCTCCCCAGCGACGTAGTTGCCTAGGGGGGGAGCCTCGGGGTCTTTAACTTATGAGGAGTACGTCGAAGTTAAGAGCAACCTAGATGTGAGCCAGGAGGTAATTGCTCCTGCAAGTCCTGATTCACTGCTTACCTTGTGCTATTTTGAGAACTGGCTTGTAGRCTTCACAACTGCTGAGGGATGCTTCTGCATAAGACAGAGTGGAAATCACTCCTTTTCAATCTCGCAAAATTACGACTCTGTAATCCTGGAGGCGATAAAGTGCAAGTTCGAACTTCCGAATAAGGTAAGAGGTTTACCGGGTTAGGCCCCCCCGCTAAAGCTCTCTTTTTCAACTTGCAACTCTAAGTCTCTTCGCAGCATAGCTGCCCTCTTTACTCGAGCGGTTAAACCTCTTAGCTTTGGGTGGGGAGAAGTTACTTCAGTTTCATGAGTCTCTCTTAACCGTAAATAACAAGGTAGAACCGATTCTGCTTAAGTAAGTGTCGTGGCTAAATTTGGTAGTATGCGGGGAAGGCTTAAAGAGTTCTAGGCTTGATGGGCCTTGCTATGGTTGCTGGGGGTGGGCTTC
>LXRJ01000315.1 GCA_001684025.1 Candidatus Glomeribacter gigasporarum
TTGGCTGGCAATATAGGCGCGTCCTGCATCCCGCTGGGCGTCAATTGAATTATAATCCTGCTCCAATCCCTCCTCCGTCGACTTGCGCGTATAGATCGCACAGCGCTTGGGAGTGGGCGTGCTGATGCTCATGCTTTTAATCCAAAGAACGCTGGCCCCGACCATTGAGTGCCGGTGATATGGCGTGCAGCGGCCGACAGGCTTTTGAACGTTTGGCCGTTCAGTTCGTATTGGCCGCTGGGCGTCACCGTCACGCGGTATTCTCTCCCCTCAAACTCGCGCAATAGCACCGTGCCGGGGGCGAGATAAACGCCAGGCGTGCGCTGCGCCCGAATCTTCGAAGTGCGCTGGCCGATGTGGGCCAGTCGCGTGCGGGTTTCCAACGGCAAGCCGCCATACGCGGCTTCCTGCAGCTTATAGGCCAGTCGGGAAATCAGATACGGGCGGTTCGGGTGTGGTGGACGACGCGGGAAATGGCGATCCCACAGCGACCAGAGGGCTTTCGTGGACAGCTGCGGCAACGCGGCAAGCTGGGCGGCGATGGAAGGAGATGAAGCATCATTCATTGCGTGCCTCTTTTATCCGAGAAAAGTTTGCTCAGGCGTTATTACCGCGCTGTGGGGCCGAAAAGCCAAGGCTCAAACCTGCGTGGGTGGGATCTGCTGCATGTGCACGCAGCAACGCGCGCACCAGGATGGCGACGACTTCCTCGGCGCGTTGCGGAGGTGTCAGTTGATCAGGCAGCAAGCCATAGGCGGTGGACATTTGGTTTCTCTTGATCCAGGCAAACGATTCTCTGGATCAGGATTTTCCTGGCTTAGAGCCTGTTTGGACAGCCAGAAAGTGCGCGTGTATCAGGGTTGCGGGCGGTGTTGTGCAGCGCCTGCGGTTGAATGCAGGCAGTTGAGGGGGGATGTTTTTTAGGCGTGCGGCGGACTGAAAGGGCCGCCAGGTAGCTGGCCCGCCTGTGAAGGTCAGTAGAAAGTGGGAACAGGCAGCGCCTGATGGGCGCTTTCAGTGGGGATGCTGACAGGACGGAACGTAACCAGCCCTGCCGCTGCAGAAAAGGCA
>LXRJ01000325.1 GCA_001684025.1 Candidatus Glomeribacter gigasporarum
TAAATTATTATGAGAATAATATTCAAACTCAAAACAACACTGAAAATAGTGTTGGTCAAAACAACTTTTTAAACTAACTTTGACATCTCGAGAGGGTGAGCATGTCGAAATTTCAAAACCCTCCATAGAGCAAGAAGATGAAATCTATACATTCTTATTAAATGAAATTGATGAATTATTAAATAAAAAAGAAGAACAATCTATTTACGATATCGAAACAAATATTTTTAACCATAATGATAATAATAATAAAAGTCTCTGGATAGACGATAATGAAGCTGAAATTATAGAAATTCGAGGGTTTAATATRGATCAAGAAGCTAAAGAAGAACAACAAGTTAAAGATGCTYTATTCGCTACAGCAGAAGTATTTGACCAAGAAATAAATGTAATTGTTGATACAGGCTCAAAAGGATGTATCATCGCTAAACAATTCTTAAACYGAATCAACAAAAATATCGATGCTCCAAGCAATATCCAAGTTGTTGATATAATGGGTAATAGATCAATTCCTTTAGGAAAAGTTACTAATGTTCCTATAAGGATTGGTAAATATGAAATTTTAATCGATATGTTGGTAACAGATTCCAAGGAATATAATGTAGTACTTGGAAATGAATATTTGGATAAAGTTAAAGCRACCATTGATTATAACTTAGGCTTAATGACAATTGGGTGGAATGAGAATTTAGAAAGTACACCCATTACATGTTGGAACAGAGTTCAAAGTCCGAATGAATTTGTTCAYATATCAATGCGAACCTTACCTCATAACAACTATGAACTTGAACTTGAGGATGAGGATGATGAAGTAGAACAAATTCGATATTTTTCAACACAAATAAAAGTAGATAATACTTTTATACAACAAAATGAACAATTAATCCCAACATTAAAAATAGAACATAACAAAGAAAGTACTCATATTGATGARRCTTTCAAATTRATAAAGCCTGAAGTTGATRAAATAATRAAGCAGAAACAGAAAGATGAATATAAAGGACAATTAACTCAAATTA
>LXRJ01000052.1 GCA_001684025.1 Candidatus Glomeribacter gigasporarum
CTTAGTGGACACTATTCTGGCTCTCTAATCTCTGTTTCGATATAAGGTGCTTGGCCGGACGGTTACCGTAAAAGAGCTGCCTAGCCCTAATGGGAGCCAACAGGGGAGCGAGCAAGAAAGTTCGCAATATTTGTTGTAGGGGTAATGGATCCGCCTTGGGGTGTTCCCTCGTCGTTGGGTTGTACCCTTCCCTCTTCCAGAATGCCTGCTTTCAGCCAGCGCCGAATCAAGTTGATCAGGCGCGGGTCTCCCACGCGGTGTTGAACGAAACGGAGCATCCATTGGTGGTTGAGACTCCCAAAGAAATTCTTGAGGTCTGCCTCTAGCACCCATTTCACTTTTCGCCATGATATGGCTTCTGTGAGGGTGGCTAGCGCTTGATGGGCACTCCGTCCAGCCGTGTAACAAAATGCAGAAAGGAAAGGCTTATCTTCAACACAGGATCAAAGTCCTCAGGCAGTGAACAGCCTTTTCCTCTCTTATCCAAGTGCCCTTGGGTAGTCTAGCCGGTCATCCGGTTCAACGCTGAATCAAGATACAAGGCGGGAACATCAGAAGGCCGGTTTCGTCGATCATCCAGGGAAGAATCATTGGGGAAGTAGTAGTGAAAACAATCAATATTAGGTTAAAGCAAATTCGGCCAAATAGATTCACAATATGCATGCATGGGTATGGGGCCTGTTCCTTTCATCTACAGGTATCGCGCGCAGCTGAGCCAGAAAATCCTCTAAACTGATAGAGACTAATTTGTTGCGGAGATGACAAATGTGGTTGTTCACAGTTTCAACAGAGCAATCGAGACGTTTGGCAATGCGTTTAAATCTGTGATCCTCCCGCATGACGAATAAAACCTGCATTTCCTTGCAGGTCGGCAGATCAGATAAATTGAAATAGGTCTCCAATTCTAGATGCTTGAGTATCTGTTGAATGGCGCGTTGTTTAGAATAGTATCCCTGATAGAGTTGAAACAAGTGAAATAATCCAAGCTGAAGTGTCAAATCCTGTGCACAGGTTAGCATCATAATAGTTTTTTTATTCTCAGAATTTGAAATCGCTAGTTTTGTGCAGTTTTCAAATCGAATGAGGCCATTCACAGTGAAATACACTCTTTTGAAACTCACAGGACGTTGAGTGCATTGTGCTTGCAATTCAAAAGCCTTGATTTTTTCTTCTTCTCCGTGCCTCCAAGAAGTGATGGAAGCACCTAAATCCTTTTTGTAAATTCCACCCTCTGCGTAAATATCAGAGGTAGTTTTTCCAATAAAACTATACACAGATTCAACTTCTAATGCTTGGAGAGCGGCGTAATTAATCAATATATATTTTCCTGTAGATATATCCTTTACATTGGCTGCATGATGGGACATATTGACTAAGTTACACAAAAAATTATCCATGCACCCCCCTGATTAGGTAGATGATTTATAAATTCTTTTTCGTTTTTAATCTGTTTGACGCAAGAAGAAATAAAAAGAGTGTTTACTGATTTGACACTGAGTGATTTATACCCAACCACCATCCACCACAAAGCGCTGTGCAGTGCACATTCGACTATCATCCGCCGCAAGAAAAAGCGCCATCCGCGCAATATCTTCCGGTAACAGCTTGGCATCGATACACTGGCCCTGCTGGATTGCTCGCTGGCCTGCTTCATCCAGCCAAAGACGCTTTTGCCGGTCTGTCATCACCCAGCCTGGCAAGATCGTGTTCACACGTATGTGATAAGGGCCAAAGTTTCGTGGAGACTGCGTGTCAGACCCTCCACGGCTGCTTTTGCCGCCGTATAGACGGGCATGCCAGTATGCTTAAGCAACTCGCCGGGCGAGCCGAAATTGATGATCGAGCCACCGCCCAACTGCCGCATATCTTCAATGATGGCCTGGATCGCAAAAAACGTATGCTTCAGATTGATCGCAATGTACGCATCCCATAATTCCGGCGTCGTTTCTTCGACCGTATGCCGGGTGTCGTTCGCTGCATTATTGATTAATACATTAATCTGTCCAAGACGACTGCGAATTTCTACAATCGCAGAGTGCAATGCAGTAGTGTCAGTGACATCGCCGTGTACAAAGAGCGGTGCGTGGCATGCACTGTTCAACTGCGCGACAAGTGTTCCGCCTGCCCTTTGGTCAATATCGATAAAACCCACTTTTGATCCTTGCTGAACGAAATGTTCAACCAATGAAGCGCCAATGCCTGTTGCCCCTCCTGTGATCAACACGGTGCGTCCAACTAGGCTTGGATAATGAGCGTACATTTTTATCTCAAACTGACCCCATGAAAAGTGGTCAAACCAAAAGGATGGATTCTGAAGCCAGTGACGTTTTTATTGATGAATTGGTAGAGGGTGGGATATGCAATCGGTGTCAGTGGTTGTTCATGTTTGAAGATTTTCTGCGCTTGTAGATAGAGAGGGACGCGCTCTGTTATATCCGTCATTTGAGTGGCTTGTTGAATCAAGTGGTCAAATGACTTGAGACACCATCGCGTGTAATTGGCGCTGCCGACTGCGTGGCAACTCAACGTCGTCCCAAGCCAATTATCTGGATCCCCATTGTCGCTAATACCACCGATTAATAGAGTATCGTGCTCGCCTTTCTTACTCCGTCTGAGGTACTCCCCCCATTCATAGGTTACAATCTTAGCTTTGACACCAATCTTCGCCCAGTCAGACTGAATCATTTCTGCCATCAGCCGTGGATCACAGAGAAATGGAAAAGCCGTTCGGATAGCCTGCCTGCGCAAGTAGCGCTTTAGCTTTTTTGAAATCGCGCGGTGCATCTTTCAAACTCTTGTCATAAGACCATTGAAGCGGCGGCATGGGGGCAACCGCCGCTTGTGCGTGACCTTCAAAAACCGTGCGGATGATCGCTTTTTTATTGATCGCCATATCCAGTGCGCGGCGTACCCGCGCATCATTGAGTGGTGGATGCGTAACATTGTAGCCCAAATAACTGTAGGCAAAGGCTGGCTGGCTCAAACGCTTCAAGTTGGAACTGGCCTGCAATACTAGGATATCGGCAGGGCGCGGGTAAATGCTGATTTGACACTCATTTACTTTTAATTTTTGCGTGCGCACTGCCGCATCTGGCGTAATGGCAAACACCAGCCGAGAGAGCTGCACATCCTCCGGCTTCCAATAGTCGGGATTTCCTTTGAAATAGACCGTCACGTCTTTGATGTATTTCTCAAAAATAAATGGGCCCGTTCCGACAGGCTTCCGATTGATCTCGGACGGCCTGCCCGCTTTCAGCAATTGCACCGCGTATTCAGCAGATAGAATCGAGGCAGGCGGGATAGCGAGATTAGAAAGAAAGGGCGCATTCGCTGAGTTCAACGTAAAACGCACAATGAAAGGATCGGATCGGTTGGGTATCTCGATTTTTGAAATGATTTTATCTAAGCCAGTGAAGTGCCAATAAGGAAACTCGGTGGGATACGCGCGGCGAAAAGGCATGTTGGAGTTTTGCATCCGATGAAAGGTAAACAACACATCTTCAGCATTGAATGCGCGCGTCGGCTTAAACCAGGGCGTAGTATGGAATTTCACGCCATGCCGCAAATAAAAGGTGTAGACGCGACCGTCCTCCGAAATGCTCCAACGTTCCGCCAAACTGGGCTGAATTTTCGGGGGCATGTAATTGAAATCAAAATCGACCAGCCGGTTATAGAGTGTTTCTGCGCTGGCTGAATATTCAACACTACTTTGATATTGACCTGGATCAAATCCTGCTGGACTGCCTTCGGAGCAATACACGAGCGTCTTATCGGGCAACGCTGCGTAGGTGCGCTGTGTGGTCATGAACGGACTCAGTGAAAGTGTAGCCATAACAAAAACCAAGTCCAACGCTCGAATTCGGCTTAATCCACATTGTCTGTTTTCCATTTTCGGTTTCATTCCCTCGTGCGTAGCTGACCCAGAAAATCGTCCAAACGGATAGAGACTAAGAATCCGTTTTGCAGATTATGCAAAATGATCTAGCAGAATCACGCTATGAGCAATCTATAAAAGGGTAAATTATGTCATTGGCCTTAAAAAATTATGCTCCTATTTTATGCATACAAGCATTTACATGAAACCATCCATAAACTCTCAACTGCATGTTGAAATAACGCAAATTTGTGTCGTTATCCTCCACGCGCTTCCTGTCTGATTGAACGACTATGTGCTGTGAGCACATCGGCCTGTTGTGCTCGAAATGGATCACTGGAGGGTACCATGTCGAATCTGACCAAGGAAGCGCTGGCACTGACGCAAAAACTCTATGAAGAGAAATGTGCCCATCCGAGCGCGGAGGATATTCTCAACTGCCTATACGATATGCGAGAAGACCAAGATAAACAGGACGATCTGGTCTCCAGCATTCAACAGCTGTGGAATCAGAACGATGAGGAATTCGGCGCGATGACACGCGCCAAGTTTAAGCAGAGTTTTCTGGAAGTGGCGGAAATTGAAGCGCTTGAAGAACTGGGGATTTATTGGGAAAGCTGTCAAAAAGCATTGGAATCAAACGAAGGGGGGCAGTGAGCCGTTGCGCAGTATGACACCAGCACCTCGACCGGATAGCGCAGATGTTCGGGCAGCGCTTCGATCTTTTCAGCCAGCGCCAGCGTGCTCGATGAAGGCGGATGCCGTCTTGCATTGTGCACTATGGGCTCAGAGGGTGGCGGCCCATAATGCAACTAATGCTCGGTGACATTCAATCAGGCCGCGAGCGTTTTGATTTTATCTTCGGTAGGCATCGCGCGCCCCGTCAGCCACTTATGCGTGGTTTGCATCGATATGCCAGTCCCCGCATGGCGCAAATTAAAATGGCGCGCGAGATCGGTTGCGCCTTTTACAGGTTGGCTTCACTCCAGCGCTTTGTGCCCACAGGGGTGTTGTCGGGGGTGGTGTCCTCCAGCCAGTCGACCAGGAGCATGATTTACTGCTGGATCCGCGCCAGCATCGAGACATAATGATCCTGCAGTTGGGGCGTGTTAAAACCCACAGTGCTATAGACCTCGCATCATGGAAGCGGAACAGGACGGCTCGGTGGCTGAAGTCCATCGTTACCTGTGAGCGGCCGCCTGTAAACCCTTTGAAGGCTTGAGCAACGCGCTTCTGCCTTCAGCGTGCGGGGGCAGCCGCCCGCCCTCATTTGCTCTTTACGCACCTGCAAACCAGAGATCAAGTGTAGCCTGGAACGGCAGCGCCATGAGCAGCTGCGTCAGCACAGGCTAAATCTGAGGTGCGGTCGTGGTAGGCAGCACGGATTTGGTTGCGCTGGCGCGTTGAAACGTCATGGTTTTCATGATGTGCACAACGTTTTTTAGCGGAGGGACACTATGGAAATCATTGGAACCGTTGCACTGGGTATTGCGCTTATTTTGTCGCCTCAGTTTGAAATGGTTGCGGCTTCGATGGATCGGAACATCGCACAAGAATTAACAGACGTTGAAAACAAACAGAATCTGTTTCATATCAGTCTTTATCAGGGGCAATTTAAAGATGTGGATGTAAAAGCACTGACGCATGAACTTGCTGCACTTGGGAAAAGCGCGCAGCCGTTCAGAGTTGATCTGGACTCAGCATTGAAACGGGTTGGTCCAAATATTTTCTGGAATGCTCGAAAAAATGCCGTTTTGCAAACTCTGCATGAAGCCGCAGTCAAAACTTTTTCTAAATACCGACGTGGTGTGATGGCGCAGTTCCAGGATGAATACGCGACGTTGTCTGCTGCGCAGAAGCAGGAAGTTGATCAGCATGGGGTTACCAATGTCATGCAAAATTTTAACCCGCATATCACGCTCTACTATTCGATCCCCAAAAACAAATCGACAGAAGATATTCTGAAAAAGCTGAGGCCTGATGCTGAACATTTGGGTTTTACCGCACGCTATCTCAGTCTGGGTGAACTGGGCTACGACGGGAATGTGATGAGATGGATCGAGATTGTGCCGCTTGGGAATTAGGGTTATTGCCAACTCAGCATTAGATAGGCGCCGCGTGGCGGCGTCTGATAGGCATAAGCCAGCTCATATTTTTTATTAAACAGGTTCTCAATCCGTGCCGTAACGGTCCATGACCAGCTCAGCGCGTAACGTGCGTAAGCATGTAACGGGCTTCAGAATCCATCCCCTCGGCCCAACCATTTTTCTGGGGCCGGACTCGCCGAGTAGGGGCGCACTACGCGCTGGCATCAGTGATGGGGTGGTGGCAACAGTTCAGAGAATGCGTCTGGGTGCTTGTATGGTGGGGTTGGTGTGAGCGGCTCGTTCTGCGAGAGTAGAAGAGCCGGGGTGGAGGGACATTTACGAGCATCTGCTTTCTTGGTAATATCTGAAATTTTGTGTGATTGAGGTCGGATTAAAGAATTATTTCAATGCATTTGTAAACCGTTCACCGCACAGGATAGCAAACTGATTGTCGGCCTGTTTCCAGGTGATGGGGGGCATTTTCCAGTTTTTCTCAATGTTCCGTAAAGCAAGAAACAGTAATTTTCGAGCGGCTTCATCGCTAGGGAAATGGCCACGGTTTTTAACAATTTTGCGTCATTGCATGTGCAAACTTTCAATGGCATTCGTTGTATAAATGATTTTTCGCACTTCAGGCGGATAGGCGAAGAAAAGAATGACCTGTTGCCATTGCCGCCGCCACATATCGGCAATGGTTGGGAATTTTCGTCCCCACTCGCTGCATTCAAAGGCGTCCAGAGCCGTTTGTGCCGCTTCGCTGCTGGCGGCCTGATAGATGGGCTTAAGCGCGGCGGCTAAAGTTTTGCGCTCTTTCCAACTGGCAAAGGTCAGAGAATTGCGAATCAGATGGACGATACACGTCTGGATTTGGGTATTGGGATAGACCGTTTCAATCGCCTCTAGAAAGCCTCGCAATCCATCGACGACGGCAATCAAAATATCAGTCAAGCCTCGATTGCACAACTCGTTAAAGACTTTCAGCCAGAATTTAGCGCCCTCGGTTTGCTCGATCCACAGTCCCAGCACCTCTTTACGCCCGTCGGCGCGAATGCCAAGCGCCAGGTATACGGCTTTGTTTTTAACGCTGCCTTCGTCCCGTATTTTTAAGCGCAGTGCATCGAGATAGACAATTGGGTACAGGGCTTCGAGCGGGCGCGTCTGCCATTGCTCAACTTCAGACAGCACTTCATCGGTGATCGTTGAAATCAGATCGGGCGAAACCTCCAGTCCATACAATTCCAGCAAATGCCCGCGAATCTCGCGCACGCTCATCCCGCGTGCGTACATGCTGATCACATGATCATCGAAGCCCGGCAAGCGCCGCTGATATTTGGCAATGAGCGGTGGCTCAAAGCTCGAAAGCCGGTCTCGCGGAATGTCTAACCGCAACTCGCCAGAAGGCGTAATGACCGTCTTTGCGCTGCTGCCGTTACGGTAATTGCCTGTTCTCCCTTGCGCACTTTGTTTGTCCAAATGGTGACTCAGTTCAGCCGTCAACATCCGTTCCGCCAACTGCTTCTTCAGTTGGCCCGCAAGCCCAGATTCGCCTAACAGCGACTCTGCATTCTTATCCTGCACTTGACTCAGCAATTGGTCAATCAGTGCATCTGAAAATAATTTTCTAGTTTGAGTCTGTTGTGTGTTCTTCTTCATCGTATTGGCCATGTAAGTTCCTTTTCTTCATATCTTCACATGACCTCACACACAAAATTTCTGACAGGCTCCCCATTATCCTTTTTAGGCAGTACCGCACCGCTGATTTATACTTGGGTAATTGATAAAACGGGCTGGCTGATGTTTCCAGCCTTTTACATTCTATTCTTTGGACTGCTTGCGCTACCAGTAGTTGGCATCACGCCGTCGTCTATCGCGCCTTGAACTTCAGCCGCTACACGATCAAGCGATTGGCGAAGTGGATCGCTCATGAGCACGCCACGACCCGTACCGACCATTTTGAACGCTTGCGCATATTCTTCAAATAATTGGTCGAAGCAGGCCATGATTGCTTCGCTCCCAGCGTCAGCCATCGTTTTGCTTTTTAGAACCATGAAATGAATGACTGTAGCATTTTCCGCATTGCAGTTTCATTTGGCCATTCGGTCAGCATAAGCGCATTCTCATTCGCCCTCTTCAAATACCTTTCATCACAGTCAGCACCTCTGCTTTGACTGCCATTCCCTCCTGTTCAAATACGCTGCTAGCGTCTCGCCTCCGGCCCTGACGGGCCTTCGGATTCGCGCTCGCCGCGCGGCGTTTTGTTCCTCACAGCCATCGCCTTCCTGCCTTTCCCCCTCCCCTGAGTCCCATGCCACGCCAGACAAGATAGTCGGGCCGCTCGCGCCGCAAGGGTGCGCTTCGCCAGCATCCTCACCCGTTCGGTGCTCGCCCTGCGGGCTGCGCGCCGCGTGCGGCCTCCGGTGCCGCCCTTGCAGCGCTTCTCTTGCCCCGACTCGATGTCCGGCTCAAGGGCATGGAACTCAGGGGAGGGGCGGCAACGCCAGCACCCTAGACCGTTCGGAACAAAACAAAAACGTTCGGGCGGAATCTAGGGGAGGGGGTTCACCCCCTCTCAGCAAAGGTTTTTTTACTTCAACGCTAAAGGAGGCACAGATGCAACATAACCTGTTTATTGGGAACCTCGCCAAAGCAGCCACGGTAAGCGGCAGCGGCGACCGTGCAGTGTGCAGGTTCACGCTGATCTCCAATGAATACGCCGGAAAGGATAAGGACTCCGGCGAAGCACGTCAGCGCATCGTTTCAATCCAATTTACCGCTTTCCGGCAGAAGGGCGAGACCATTGCTCAGCATGCTCTGAAGGGTGATCAATTGATCGTCCATTACCGGATTGAGCACAACCACTATACCGATAAAACCAGCGGCGAAGAAGTCTATGGGTACAACTTCATCGTTGAAGACTTTGATTTTGGCGCACCCGGTAAAGAAAAGCGGAAACAGTTGAATCGAACTTGATACGGAAATGGCAGCCTCTGCGCTCAAAAAGTGGCGGCTGCCTTGACGAGAGAAGCGTGCGTTGAAGCGCTTCCCTTTTTTACCGAAGCCTCATTAACCTGATCAATAGGAGCGACTGATGTCTGCAATCATTCAAGTGACCGAACAAAACGATCTTGTCCATGAAGTGATCCATCTGCCTTTTTATCAACTGTGCGCGTCCGATGCCAATGTGCGTCAGACGCCGCCAAGCGGCATTGAAGCGCTGGCAACGAATATCCAGGCCGAAGGCATTTTGCAGAACCTGATTGTCAGCCCCGTGACACGAGGCAAACACAAGGGCAAATACGCCGTCGCGGGCGGGTATCGCCGCTGGCTGGCGCTCGATTTATTGGTACGGCAGAAGGCGCTGCCGAAAGATACGCCCGTCCCCTGCGCCGTGATTGCGCCGTCGGAGGCCATGATAGCCAGTTTGTCGGAAAACGAGCAACGCGAGCCGATGCACCCTGCGGATCGGTTTGATGCCTATAAAAAACTGATCGATGCGGGTAAAAGCGTTGAGCAAGTTGCCGCCGTCTTTGGCGTGACGCCGCTGACGGTGCAACGGTATTTGAAGCTCAAAAGTATTTCTCCGAAACTATTTGCACTGTTCCGCCAAGATGACATCACGCTCGAACAAATGCAGGCGCTCACGTTGGCCGACAATCACGAAACACAGGAGCGCGTCTGGTTCGGCGCCGACTACTGGGGGCGTCAGCCTCAAGCCTTAAAACGGCGTCTGACTGAGCAAGACATCGACGCTGAACGTCATCCGCTGGCGCGCTTCGTCGGCCTGGAAGCGTATGAAGCCGCAGGCGGCCGGATACGCCGCGATTTATTCAGTACGGGGCAATCCGGCTCCCTGATCGATGTCGAGTTATTGCATCAGCTCGCGGAGAAAAAGCTCGCCGACCTTTCAAGCCAACTACAGGCGGAAGGATGGGGATGGGTCGAGGTGGTTCAGTCTCCCTCAGACATATATACATTTGACCGCTTGCCGGTGAGCCTGCGTGCACCGACGCCGGAAGAAGCGCAGCGTATACAAGCGCTACAGGACGAGCAGCAACGTCTAGCCGAGCAAATGGACAACCTTGCAGAGGATGAAACAGAGCAATGGAAAACGCTGAGCACACAATGCGAAGCCATTGAAAAACAGTTAGACGCCATTCAAGAATCGCAAAAACAGTATGACATTGAGGCGATGAAACAGGCGGGCGCGCTGCTCTACATCGGTCTTTACGACGGCACGCTGCACATTGAACGGGGCTTCGTGCGTCGCACGGCTCAAGCGACCGATGCGGCTCAGGCTCAAGCCGATTCTGTTTCCCGTCCGAAAGAAAAACCCATCCACTCCGAAACACTGATCCGCCGTTTACTCGCCCATCGCACGGCGGCATTGCAGGTCGAGTTGGCGAACCAGCCAAAGATTGCGCTGGCTGTGCTTGTCAGTCACTTAGCCGCTTCGGTTTTTGGCCGACGCTCTGATACGCAAGCGGTACAGGTGGAGGCCAAAACGTTCGAGCGCGATTTGTTGGCCTATGCGGATGATCTCGAATCATCGCCCGCCTGGAAAGCCATGGCAGCGCTGCGTGAGAAGTGGGAAGCGCAGTTGCCAACCTCCGAAGAAGACTGGCTGAATTGGACGCTGAACCAATCACAGGACACACAACTCCGTCTACTCGCGGTATGTGTCGCTTTGACGGTGAATGGCGTGCAGAATCACGCGGGCCACCCGCATAAGCGCTAACCAAATTTATAGTCCCCACTTTTCGCGTTGATAAGAGCGCTTTCTAGATCGTTC
>LXRJ01000351.1 GCA_001684025.1 Candidatus Glomeribacter gigasporarum
TCTTAGGAAGGATCATATCCTTTCAGTTGCAGGCTCACGGCTAGGGTCTAGACATTCGGAGGCAACTAAGGCAAAGGCCTTGGGAAAAACCATAAGGAGGAAACCAAGTCTAAGATTAGTGGTTCTGTTAAAGGGCAGAACAGTGTCCATTATAACAAGGATAAACCTGTTTTCCTTTACTTGGTGCATTCACATGACCTAGAACTCAGTACTACTTTCGCTAACAGGTTTCGAGCTAGTGAGGTGTTAGGCATTCCTCCTTCTACCCTTTTTAACTACATCATCGTAGACTGTTAAAGTGAACGGTGTCTATTTTATCCTGGGATGGTGATTTAGTAAGCCAACCACAGTGGCACTGAAACAAGGCTCGGGGGCTTCAGATAGGGGCTAAAGCCCTGCACCCCCCCATTCGTCATAGCTTGCTCATCTTCACTCGCTCTTCAAGACCTTTTGTATCTCACAAGGAGACACTTCCTCAGTTAAAGGCAAGTCACATGGGCGGGTTTGATTTCATCTCCTCCTCGAACTCTTGCTATATTAACGATTTTCTTTCTCTTTTCTATTAGAGTCGTACCTCAAAACATTGGGGAGCTTATTACTCCACGTTCTCTTGCTTATTGGAGCATGGATGATGGGTAAAACCCCCAAATCGGGCTTTGTAGTCTGTACCCATTCTTTACTAGGGAGGAGTCCAACTGCTGCAATCTGAGAGTTTAACTTGAGGAGACATTTTCACTGGAAGTGGGATAGAGGTAACCACGTATATGCATTTAAAGGTTCCATGGCAACCTACCGTTCTTTGGTGGTTCCTTATTTTCATGAGTCTATGCTATATCAATTGTCTTAAATAAGTATCACCTAGTCCCTCTTTGCTATAA
>LXRJ01000357.1 GCA_001684025.1 Candidatus Glomeribacter gigasporarum
AACAAGCCGGAGGCCGCGTGGTTGATCAGGCTGATCCGGATGCCAATCTTGTAGGCTTCAAACATAATTGTTTGTAACTAATTACGTTACAGGTTATACTTTGCGCGATGAGCCATCGATGCGGCCCCGCCGAGCATGATTAAAAATTTTCGTCATAAGGGACTTAAAAAATTCTACAACTCCGGCAGCACAGCAGGCATTACGGCTTCTCACCAAAGACGGCTGCAATGGATTCTGGCGCGTCTAGAATCCATTCACCAGCCGGAAGATATGAACTTGCCTGGCTTTGATTTCCATAAACTCAGCGGCGATTTAAAAGAAGCCTATGCCGTTCGCGTGAATAAAAACTGGCGCATCGTGTTTTACTTTGATGGCGTGAATGTCCACGATGTGGACTACATCGACTACCACTAGAGGACGCTGACTATGATGTACAACCCTCCGCACCCTGGCGCATTCATCCGTGAGATATGCTTAGCGCCCTTGGGGTTAAGCGTGACGCAAGCTGCCGTCTATTTAGGCGTATCCCGAAAGGCCTTGTCCGCGCTACTCAATGGACGTTCTGGAATCAGTCCAGAAATGGCGGTGCGTTTGAGCATCGCCTTTAATACCACGCCGGAAAGCTGGCTGACGCAACAAATGCACTACGATTTATGGAAAACGCGGCAACAGCAAAGAAAGTTCAACGTGCATCCGCTATGGAAAGGCGCAGGCAACACGCCCGTTCCAGCCAACGCTTAAGTCTCGAAGTGATAACCCGGCAGAGAGGTTGCACCTACAAAGCCGCTCACGGTCGCATGCCCTAATATCCGTTCAATCGTGTGCCGGTTTTTCAACGCGGCTGGGCCGA
>LXRJ01000365.1 GCA_001684025.1 Candidatus Glomeribacter gigasporarum
GTATGATTATAAATTTTCTAAAATTAATAAAAGAATAATAAATAAAATTAATAAAATTAAAAAATATATTTATATATTTATAGTATATTTAATCTACTTTAAATAGGTCTGTATCATTTCACCAACACTCACTTAACTAACATACCATTTATCAACAATCAATTTATCAACAAGTTTATTTTACTAACAATTATTTTACTAACAGTTCATAAAAATTGCACTAAAATTGACAATGATCAGAATTACTTTGTCAGTGAAATAATTAACTTGTCAGTAAATTGATTGTTAGTGAAATGACATGTTGGTAAAGTAAGTGTCAGTATTACATGTGCAATATATGTTATAAATACTACTAATGAAATATATAATATATGTAATAAATGTGCTATAAATGTTATAAATGCTATATGTATTATAAATGATATATGTAATAAATGTGCTTCAAAAACTACATGTTTTAGATGTGTTACATGTAAAGCATTTCGCGCAATTATCGTACAGCCAATCAGATTGTAGCATTTATATATAGATTTGCAAGAGTTTGTATATCATCATCCAGAAGTCGTATAGAGATAATTTATACCTCGTTAGAACCGTCTCAATGAGCTGAGTCGAATGGTGGTGGTTTCATTCGCTTATGATCACTGGTTCAAAAGTTATAGCCGTTTTTATGTTTTTCTATAGGTCAACAATGTACAGTACACTACATGTATGATTATAAATTTTCTAAAATTAATAAAAGAATAATAAATAAAATTAATAAAATTAAAAAATATATTTATATATTTATAGTATATTTAATCTACTTTA
>LXRJ01000366.1 GCA_001684025.1 Candidatus Glomeribacter gigasporarum
AATCAAATAGTTACATTGATAAAGGTTGTTCAGGGCTGAATAAATCGGATCAGTTCGGGCCGGACTTCCGCTCTACTCGAAACACGGGCTAATTGCTACACTCACTCAATGTAACCCAAACGCAAATCTACAGAATTAGCGCAACAAATTTCTAGCTTTGCTTGTAAACTGGTGCTTGATGAACTGACCTTCCGCCGTCTAGAGCGGGAATATTTACAGCTTACAAGACTTTCTGCTGAGTGTGCTGCGGATGGTCACATGCTCCTTGGCGCTTTGTACGCCAATATGGGAAATCGTGCTAAGTGCACGAATCACTTTGATACTGCCCTGCATCTGACACAGGGTCAAAATCTGGCGATACGTTGCAACGAATCGGCTTCTTGCGTAAAAGTTGGACTATTCCAACGCGCCGCAAATGCGATTCGAGCGACAGAGCGCATGGCGAACACCCCTGAAATATTTACATTGCTGCTAATGGATGCGGAACAGTGCGGGATGTATGCGACCGCTCATCGCTTATTGACACACCTTGAGAAGATGAAAATGGCGTCGCCTTTTTCCTTGACGACTTTGATTCGGTCTCGATAACGGACTTCAACGCGCGTGACGACTCTAGCCTGCGCTTTTTCAAGTCGGGCGTTGGCCGGAGCGATGTCTGCCTGATAGGAGACGAGCGCCGCCTGAGCGCGCGCCAACTGTCCTTCATAGCGCATGGCTTGGAATTTCCAGATAGCCGCGCCTGCCAGCAACGCCCCTATGAGGCATGTAGCAACAGACAAACGTCCACCGCTTAAAAGACGGATCAGG
>LXRJ01000377.1 GCA_001684025.1 Candidatus Glomeribacter gigasporarum
AGAGAGTTTAAATAGATAATCTCTTAGTTAGATTACAGGTATAATATTTAGTGTAGAACCTTTAAGCAAACTACTTAAATAGATTGCATATGTGGCTAAATATACTTTTATTAATTGAAAATATATTACTAAAAATATCTAATAAAAATTTGCCTTTCCACGATATTGTGAAGATAAAAAAAAATAAGTTTATTATTTAAGAGCAGATTTTTTGTTAATTTTTTAAATATACTAAAAACAAAATAAAATATTTTTTTAGAAAAAAGTAATATACTAGTAAACATTTGTTTTTTGCTATTAAGAAACAAGTAAAGAAGATTTAATATAAAAGAAAATAATATAATTTCTCATAATAGTAACTTTATATATAATATTTTTCTAATAAATAATTAGCAAAACTAATCTTATTTTTTTACTTCAGTAATCCTATTTTTATTTATTTATTAGTAGCAATTTATAAATATATATTTAGCTAACTAAAGTTATATTATATACTATCAGCTATTTTTAGTTTGTATAAATAAAATTTTTCTTAACTGATCTTATTATCATAATAAAAATATAACAAATTAAGTTTTTATACTAGATCTTTGTTCAAAAACAACCTGCCTAAATAAATATTTTCATTTTTTTTAAAATTTTTACTTTTTGGGATTATAAGCTTCAAATATTAACAGATAGTTTTTATTGATCTTGTTAAAATCACTGTTCTATAATAGAGTATTACCAATCTGATAATACTTTTTGTAGAGAAATAAATAAAAAAAGAAGTACCGTATTGT
>LXRJ01000392.1 GCA_001684025.1 Candidatus Glomeribacter gigasporarum
CGCGTTATTTAGAGTACGCGCCGGGGCGTTATTTCGAGACAAGTATTGATTTTTTGCCAAGCCTGATTTTCCAAATAATGCGCATGGGCGTTATTTTGATACAAATGTCGATTTTTTTTGCCAACCCTGATTTTCCAAATAACGTGCATGAGTATTATTCTAAATCAATTTTCCGTTGAGCCCAATTTCTAAATAAAGCAATGAGTCTTRTATGATGCCATATAAAACTTGTATTTCAGAATTTAACRCCATTCTAAATATGTGAGTATAAACTAAAACAACATATTTACATACGTACGTACATACGTACATACATACATACTTCCCTACATTAATTATGAACCTTTAAATATCTTAAAATTGAATAAGCCGCCCCTACCATCAACACCAAGCCCATCAGCTACGCCAACCCCAATACCTGCGYCTGCTYAAACAAACTGAACCTCAATTCAAAACAATTTACCGACACAAATAACTTTCATGCGACTGTGATAAAGTCATCTGATCTCACAATAATGATCGCCCTGTCACTTCGTTRACAAGCTCCCATTAGTCAAGTCGATAAATTCAGRTCGACTACAAACACTATGCATAAGTTGGTGTATTACCGTGGCATGAATTAGACTTGGCAATCTACRAGTTCGTATTTCGCTAAAGCTAAAGAGTTATTATTACCTAMGTATCAATTAATAAATATAGTAATATATATATATATAAATTGCTATTAATAATTTGTATTTAATAAAAAA
>LXRJ01000412.1 GCA_001684025.1 Candidatus Glomeribacter gigasporarum
GGTAATGGATTCAAAGTACTCAGCTAAATATGGAAACCCATACTCAAAGTACTCAACGAATTAAAAAATACTCTCTTCAATTTAAATATTTATATATTCTCAAAATTTATCAACTTTAAAAATAAAATAATTTAACGATGAAAAAAATTAATAATCATCAAATCTGGAATTATTTTAATTCAATTAATAAAGGTTTAGAATGTAAAATTTGCAAACGAAAATATAAAAATCCTTTATTAAATACTTTAAAAAAACATTTTATCACAAAACATAATAATATTTGGCTTGAAATACGAGAAACAAAAGTAATTTCAGCAAGAGGTAATTTAATAAAATTTTTATTATAAAAACAATATAAATTTAATTAATAYATAAAAAATTAATACAGCTCAACGAAAAAAGAAAATAACTAATCAAAATTAATAATACATTTCCCTTTAATATTAATATTTCCATTAATATTGATATTAACACTTCCTGAATCATTTTCAAATTTAATATTTTTGATTCGTCTAAAAATTTTATTATCTGATGTTTCTTTTTGTTTTCKTTTTAAAATTAAMGCTTGTCTTGAATTAATAATTTCTTYWTCAATTTCTTCTTCAGTTATATAATCATTTTTATTAAATTCTTCTATTTGAACTGGTTGAATAATTGTTTTTTCTTGTTCYGRATRYATTGTTTTTTC
>LXRJ01000415.1 GCA_001684025.1 Candidatus Glomeribacter gigasporarum
GACGCCGGCKRGGCGCGCGCSCCCCGCCGCACCAAAGCGCGCGCACAGATCAACCAGGCCTGGCATGATGACAAGACCACGCACATCGAGTGTTCGAAGATCGGCATAGGTGTAAAAATCCGGCGGTGGCGCGCCGATTGCGGCAATCCGGCCCTCTGAAATAAAGAGATCCGTCTGAATATCCGTGCCTGTCGCGGGATCAATCAGCTGGCCGCCGGTGAGGTGAAGATGCATAGAAGTCATTTCATAAATGGTTGCGAGCACCGGTATTCTTTTAACACAGTCGCTTCCCCATCTGACGAGCGCTTATGGAAAAATCGCGGCCAGACTCTCAGACGGCACAAGATATTATGAACGGTGAAACTACGGACCTACCCGGAGCGAATGCGCAAAGCATCTTCGATGACAATGCCGAGTTACTTAAGCTGAGTTGGCTTACAGGTCACGAAGGCTGGGACCGGGGCTTTTCAGACGAAACCATTGCCAACGCAACTTCAAGCGCTGATCTAGTTGGACATTTGAACTTGATCCATCCCAACCGGATCCAAGTGCTTGGCGATGCGGAAATTCTATATTACCAGCGTCAATCCAATGAAGCGCGTCAGCGCCAAATCGCCGAACTGATCGCGCTTGAGCCGCCGTTTTTGGTGGTGGCCAGCGG
Organism: Candidatus Glomeribacter gigasporarum; assembly: GCA_001684025.1. Classification (GTDB taxonomy): domain Bacteria; phylum Pseudomonadota; class Gammaproteobacteria; order Burkholderiales; family Burkholderiaceae; genus Glomeribacter; species Glomeribacter gigasporarum_A. The sequence continues at coordinate 662 of LXRJ01000415.1, forward strand.
CGTCGATGCGCCCGCCGATTTGG
>LXRJ01000426.1 GCA_001684025.1 Candidatus Glomeribacter gigasporarum
GCGCTACCCATCAGGATACAGGGCATACCCGTTTATAAACCGCTTGTAGAACTGACAGAACAGGAGTTGCTTTGGAACTATGAAAGGTTGCGCAAAGCCGCAGAGGCTATGACTCGACACGCAGATACGCTGCTTTTTTATACCAAAGCCAAGTTCTCAAGGCTGCGCACCGCGAACGACAAAGCTAGCCACAGGGAGATTGAGAAACGCTTCGGGGAGAGTGCCACGTGAATCAGCTGAGATGCAAAAAGTATTTAAAAACTATAGGCGCTAAGGTAATGGCAGCAGCGAGCATGATGCCAAATCTAACAGTTAGTTGCAGACCAAGCTTTTCTAGCCCGTTCTGCAAATCGGCCTTAGTGGCAAGGTCTGCGGACTCGTGCGACTCCCGCACGGCATCCGTTAAAGCTTCTGCCTGCTCCTCATTAAATCCGGCTCCTTTGAGCTTACGGACAAATTTGTGTGTATCGAATGCAGCAAGTGCCATAAATCAGTTCTCCTTATCGCGGATTCTATCACGGCAGCTATTGACTTCCTCGGAAGAGGCGGCGTATATTGTGCTCAATGCTGAAACATCAGCAGGCGGGCGTAGAAACCCGTGTGTTGAAATGCACCGAAAACTGAGCCTGGAAATGCACTGAAAATTGACCCACCCCAAAAGAG
>LXRJ01000041.1 GCA_001684025.1 Candidatus Glomeribacter gigasporarum
TAATACATACTTTTCAAAAACGGGGTATTGTTTTTATGTTTTTTTTTTCAATAAAAACTTACATAATTTATATTTGTTTTTTTATATTAATTTAAATAAATAAACTTAATTAATTTAATTGGTTCTTATAAATAATTAAATGAAATTGTAATTTATCTCATTAAAGTTAAATTAATTTAAGAATATAATTCTTAAATTCGTAATATTTTTTATAAAAGCATATAATCTAAATCTAAAAATATCAAATAAAAATTATTTCCAAATAAATAAAAATGCCATCTACACGAAAACTCTCTTTCTCATTTAAAAATATTTTTTATAAAATTTTTAATATTAAAAAACTTAACAAAATGATATATCAATTTGCAACTCCTTTAACACCTGAATTTCATTATCTGTGTCTTTTCAAAGAAGAATTTAGAGGAGAAATAGCAAGTATTTTAAAAGAATCTCCATTYATACATGAAGTAGTATCTTTAGCTCTTCAAAATAAAGATACTTTAACAATTTACCGAATTAAACCCACAAGATTCGATGAAATTCAAGCAGTTGATGTTGAATCTGCAGAAGAAGATTGGGATTCAACTGGAGAAGAATGGTTCGAAGTGAAGAATCTTTTATTTTTTTTATATAAAAATTATAAAAATTATAAATTTATGTAATATTTTATTTTAATATTTGTAATTTATTTTTATTAATAAAGTTATTTTATATATAATTTATAAAATTTAAAAAAGAAAAAATTTAATAGTAAAGATTCTTTTACTTTGTTCATATGCCTTGATTAYATRATGCAAGCAACACATATGAACAAAGTAAAAGAATCAATCAAATTTGTCAATACAAACCATTGACTATAGTTATAAAATTTTTTGATCTTCTAAATATTCAAATACAAATTTTTGTATTCTTTCTATATTATTATTCCATAATTGTCTTTTAATTTCAACTTCAGCATATTCTTTATGAAGTTGTAAATTTTCATCATAAATATGACGAGTATAAAAAATATAAAATCCAAAAAGAACAAATAAAGAAAAAATAAAAATTAATAAATAAATTAAATATTTTTTATAAAATTTATTGTCTTGTTCGAGAGAAGTGATTCTTCTCTCATAATTTCTAAATTCTTGAGTGATTCGTTCACTCAAATAATTTGTATCAATAGTATTTTGTTCTTGTTCTTCTGAATCAGTAGAAAAGTATTCAGAGATTTGATGAGACATTTTAATTGTTAATTTGTTAGTTTGAAAATTAAGTATATTTTRAAAATTAAGTTTACTTCAATAAATTTYGAAGGAGATTAAATACCTGAACGAATAGCTTCTTGATATGTTGGTGGTAGATCATTTATTCCAGGAAGCATATCAATAATTTCTTCTTGATTAGCAGGAATTCTACCAGATTGTGTACGATAGATAGAATTAAAAATATATGACATGATAATATCGATACAAAGAATAATGTAAATAATTTGTAAGAAGAGTTGTNNGMAGASWTRWRCARANAKAWAYRAAAKMTAWKWAWWCTAAWWNTWYWWYRATTWTWNNTYKATTAWARAWTTNTTAATAWMTWWTRATWTCTANATNGAWTTCTWNNTAGANTTMKWWRWMKWTTAKAWKWWTTTTWTAKTWATTTTKWGTWNTWTSKAWTTATCAAATWATCWRRTNNTYYRSWWTYANANATNAAAATWAWNTTRTTTKNTTWNNATTAWNNTTATWTANNTATWMKWATYATCAATTAAAAATTTATTATTATAAATTTAAATTAAATGTAATAATAAATAATTTTATTTTAATTACGTAATTAATGTTATTGTAAAAATTTATATTGTTCCTTTTTAGGATTTGATAAAAATTGCGTGATTATCAATAGTAATTACGAGTTATTGTAAAAATTTATATTGTTCCTTTTTAGATTGATGATCATTTTTATTAAATTTTGNTTTTTTTTATTTTTTTGTTTTCTTCRTTRCTTTCGTTTTTTTTAAAAGTTAGTATTATTTTTTTTTATTTTATTTTTTCTTTTATCTATGATTAGAAAAACCCCGGGTAGTTAAAACACAATCTCTTCAACCATTTAACAAAAAATAGTTTGTAATTTATTTTTCTTTCTATTAGTAACTATTTTTTGTTACTTGGTTAGTAACGTTAAAGTTTAACGTTTTACTTTCTTTTTGGCCGGCTCTCTCTTGTGTTTTAACTATGAGATATTTTTTTATTTTTTATTTATTATTNTTTTTTTTTNGAAAAATACTAATAACTATTTTTATTTTTAAAGTGTCTATAGCTAATAATATCGACAATATAATTGAAAAAAATCACGAAATTCAAGGGTTGCTTCTGCAAATAAAAAAAAATATTAATGACNNNGATCAAGATTTTAAATGTGAATCYTGTGWTTATWTGAAAGYTCAAWWTGAGAAAATTAAGCTTTCTATAAAATGTAAAAAAAATCAAAYRTTATATGAYGCTRTTTTAGAWATGAAAAAAGAAGGYGWAGATTTTAAAGATAGATATTATAAATTAAAAACAAAATATAACAAAATGGTAGAATTACATGGTGAACTTAATGAATAAATTTTATTTCATTTTAATTGTAACCGAATAAACTTTTAAAATTTTATTTTTTTTATATTTATTAAATAAAAATATTTTTTTAAATAAAATAAAAAACATTTATACTTTTTTTCTAAAAAAACATTGAATCGTTTCATGATTATTTTTTTTACAAATATAACAATATTTCATTGTTCTACATTGACCAATATGTTTTTTATCACACCAAGAACATCTGTTATATAAACAATCTCTAAAAAAATGTTCAGTTGAATAACAAGCGATACAATATTTTGCTTTAAATTTACAATCTTTATAAAAATGTTCTGTAGAACCACATGCGTCACAGTAAGTTTTAATATTTTTAAAAGGATCAAAGTAGTAATCGTGAATTATTTTTTTTGGCGGTGGTCCCCAGTTGTTACTAATAAATTATAGAAGATTGTTAAGAATTTAAATGAATGTGAAAAAAAANGAGAAAAAAAAAGAAATTACTTCATGTTTAAAATTATAACGATAATGAGATCAAAGAAAAAAATATATATATTTATAATTATTAGATATGCGATTATATAAGTTAAATATAAAAATGGAAATACTATTTTCGATTTTTAAAATAATCTTTCATAAAACTAAATACAAATTCACGCAGTTCATCATCTTTATCTGTATTCTTTGTTGATTTCTTTGTCTTAGATTTTTTTGAGTTAGTTGTTTTTTTAGTTCTTTTTGTTTTTTTATTTTTTTTTGTTTTAGGTTTTTTTTTAGAAGTTTTCTTTTTTTTTTGATTTTTTGGTAAATTATCTAAAAGAATATTGTACGCTTCATTTATTTCTTTAAATTTTTTTTCAGCAAATTCTTTGTTATCTAAGTTCTTATCAGGATGCCATAATAATGCRAGTTTTTTATAAACCTTTTTAATATCTTCTACGGTTGAATTATTATTTGATAAACCCAATATTTTAAAATAAACTTTAAGATTTTTGATTTTCATCTCTATTAATTAATTAATTGATTGATTGATAATTTTATATAAATAGTGGTCACTTATATATAAAAATAAATAAATAAAATAAAATGAAAATCACAATTCTTATTTTTATGATATTTCTAGCTTTAAATGTTAACTCAAAAGAAATATGTAAATGTAAATATAACTGGAATTCTTATAAAGATTGTTGTTACAAAGAACCTGAAGAATTATATGAAAATAAAATTTCAGATATAGAATTATATCAAATGATGTTATTTGGTGTGATATCATCTATATCAAATAATTTTCCAGATTTATCAAAAGTTAAAGAAAAACAACCTGAAGCAAATCAACCATCATTTCTTGTTGAATTTCCAAGAATTACCACTATTAAAGAAATGGAAGATGTGGTTTATGATACAATTCAACCTACTAATTTTGATTTAGCTATAGAGAGAGAACGTGTAACTTATAATAAATGGAAACAAATATCTATAGATATGGAAGGTGATAATGATATTGAACATTTTAAGGATGGAGCTGAATGGGATTTATATATACAATCACTTATTCAAGATGGTGATTTTGGTTGGAATTTATTACCAGCAAATTATCAACAAATGATACAATTATATCGAAAAACATTATATTATAAAAAAATGTTAGAAAGAATTCCAAGTAATCCACAATTAACATTTACATATTATCAAGAAGTGAGAATAATTAGAGATATCAATGCGTATAATAAAGAAAAAGATTTAATAATAAGAATGTTGAATAATGTTAAATGGGCTTTTGTACAAATGTATAATGGATTTAGTGCTGTTAAATCGATTAATGAAGCAAAAAAAATATATGATCAATGGAATGATTATATTGAAACTAATTTTAAAGATGATAATTATTTTCAATATAAAAGTAAAACTTCAGAATATTTAGCGATGTTATTCGCGAAATGGATTCAGGTTAATGTAAAAGCAGATTCAATTTTACCAATTGGTATTCCAGAAGCTATAGCCGGAAATCGTCGAAGACGAGAAGATAATGATGATGATGATTCTGAACCTGCAAGAAGAAGACCAAAAATTGGATAATATAAAAAGTATATAAATAATCTCAATATTTCATTTTATTTTATTTTTTAATGGAAGCTTCTTTTTTATGGAAGATTACATTTTTTTTAGTTAGCATTTTTTTATTTTTATCAATAGTAATAGAAATATCAATAATACATTATATATATCAACCAAACTATAATTTATTTTTTGATTCTATAATCACATTAACTCGTCAAATTTTAAAAGAAATAATAAAAACAATTGAAACATTTTAATCAAGCTGGCTCCAAGAAAGAAAAAGAGTTCCAAATCTTCAAACAAGAACTCTAAAAATAAAAAAACAATAAAACCAACTCAAAAAGAAAAGGTTCAATCAAAAAAAACATCCAAAAAATCGATACGAAAAGTTGGGTCAAAACCAGATTATATTTTTTGTGGGCGTAGATATCAGACAATATAATGTCAGTCGTGAGACAACCCGTGAAAAAAAGAAAACATAATATTTGCTCAGTAGGATCATGTGGAAATATTGAGGATTATAATGTTTGTGGAAGAAATAGACCACCTGGCACTTTAGTAGATAAAATAGATTTTGATGCYGAAGGATTTTTCCCTCTCGAAAGAAGATTCTACGTGTTTCCTTTATTGCAAGAAAAAAAAGATTTTAAATCTTTAAATATATTGGATTTTGCATTACAAATTAAACTCGTTTCTTATCATCCGTCTGCAGTGGATGTAAATTATACARTTTCCAATACATTACGATTAACAAAATTAATGTCACCTTTTAAAATTGATATTTATCTTGTTAGAGTTTGYGATCTYGAAACTGCAAAAAAAATAGATTTAAATATACAAGATGTTTTAAAACGATCTAGTGATATAAAGGGTCATCAGCTTAAAGATAATTTCGATATATTGATGAATTACAGTGTACAAATCACATGCTCAACAGATTGTRTATTTAATGATCATATTATAACAATGTGCAGACCATTCTTAAAAGAKGAACAAAAAATTTGTGAARTATCGAATAMTGATGGTGAAAATGTTGTGTATGATACAGCTAATTATAGATTAATAATGGTAATAGATTATTTAGATTGGATGTATCAATCACGCCTYAAAGATGCTGGTGTTRGWGRTGRGGATAAAATAAATTTAGGAACTCCTTTTGGTAGAAATAATTCTGGTTATCCGGTTTTTGTTTCAGGTGGAAGTATTGAAATAGCATATCATCCAGATATGACTCAGGTTAATAATATAGATGCATTTTCTCAAATGGTTGTAGATAAAATAGTATCAAAACTTCCTCCTAGTACAGTTAAAGATGAAGATGAAGAAATATAATTTTTATTTTTTAATTTTTATTATTANTTTTTCACATATATTATAATAAATATAAATATAAATATTTTACTCCNTTTTTATTGNAAAAAAAAAACAAATGTCTGAATTACAAAATTGCAAATGTGTTTATAATTATAATGAATATATTAATTGTTGTGCTGMGAAATACGAAGAACAAAACAAAGTAAAAATCGATGAAAGAGATTTAAAYGAGTATTTAATGATTTCAATATTTGGAAAAGTAACGAAAAATTTTAAACAACCATYGATTGTTCCTCAGCAACCAATTATCTCTAGACCAATTATACCAAAATTTCCTCMATTAATTAACRATGAAATTAATAAAAATATATTCAATGGTATAAAAGATGAAATAACAAATTCAATTAAAACAAATAACGAGTTAAAAGATCTTATAAATGATTCATTATTAAAACAAGATGATAAAGAAGAATTACATAATTTAAGAAAACAGAAGTTATATCAAAATTTATTTAATAAAATTGAAACAGAAGATAAAATTTCTGATTTAGTTGAAAATAATAGCATTGATAGATTGATAAAAGATTCAGATTTAATAAGTCAACAAAAATTGATTTTACAGAATCTACGAGATAAACGATTACAGTTATTACAAACAGATCAGTTCGAATATTATAAAAATATTATTAAACAAACTGATACAGTTTCTACTTTACAAGGATTACATAGAGAGATATCAGAATCAAGTATAATAGCARATAATAAATTAATATTATATGATTTGATAAATGAAAAAATTGAAAATTTTAGAAAAGAAGAAGAATTCAGATCCTTAAAAAATAAAATTGAAAAGGAAAATTCAGCCATCAATTTAGAAGTAGATATTAAAGAAGAAATTGATTTTAAAACTAAATACATTGATCAAAAGAAGAAAAATGAATTACATTTAATACGAGAACAGAAAATCAGATCATTAAAAGGCGCTAAAGATTTTTTACGTATTAAAGAACAAATTGAAAATGAAGGATTATTATCAAATTTGTTGGATAAAAATCTTTATGATGAATTGATTCAAGAAAATAATCTTTTAGTTGAAAGTCAAAAACAAATATTACAAACTTCAAGGAAAACCCGGTCACAATTATTAGTTAATGAGTATTATAATACATTAAAGAGAGAAATTGAAACATCAAAAAATCTAGAACAATTAAATGATGGTGGATATTTTGATGATAGAATTGGAGAAGTTCGAGAAGAAGAATTGAATATTGATAATTCTAAAGAAAAATTACATATTATACGAAGATCAAAAATTGATCAGTTATTAGGAAGTGATGAGGATCAAAGATATGATCTTATAAAAGATATTGTTAATAATGCGGAAAGTATTGAAGAAATATCAGATTCATCAGAAATATCTACTGATATTAATGAATTAAATCAAACTTTATTAACTGGAAATCGYGATAAAACAGTATTAGAAAAAGAAAGAAAATTACATTACAATAATGAATTGTATGATATTATTAATTCAGCTATTCAAATAGAAGAAAATGTTGATAAATTACGAAAAGAATGGCAAGAAGCTATTGAAAATAATCTTAATCAAGAATTTTTAACTGATAAACTAAAAGTAAATCTTCAACAGATTAGATTAGATAGAATTAAAGAATTGGAAACTCCTAAAAAAGAAACTAGTAAGATACCAAAACGTCCTTTAGAGGAAATTGAGGATGATAATGAACCAACAAGAAACCCAGATCAAGCTGAACAAATTCGGGATAGATCAGGAACATCTGATAAACAAATTAATTTCATCATTAGTCAATATAGAAAAACATTATCTCGAAGTGATATGGTTAAATTTTTTCCTACAAGAAAGAATAAACCAGTTGCAGATATCATTARAAGAGCATATAATATAAGTAAAGATAAAAATTCTTTATTAGAAGTATTTTATCTAATTTGGATTCTTGGTAAAGATGAAAAATATTTGTTAGATAAAAAATTTACAAGAAGAAAAATAACAGAAGCAAATAATTTAGTCAAAAGTGTTAATAATTATCTTTATGAGGAACCACGTAAAAAAGCATTAAAAAGTCAAGAACGATTAGATAAAAATGAAAAATTTAAAAAATTACGTAAATATCCTATTTTATATCTACCATCTGAATTTTCCTGGGATAATCCTTTACGTTTAGATCAAGAAAAAATTGATTTAATTAAAAGTGTTGATTTAATTATGATCGAATATAAAAAATCATTAGCGAATCAGTTAGAAATTTCTACAGAAAATATTAATTCAATACAAGATTCTTTAAATCAAATTRGTTTATTGTAYRAAACTGAAYYGGATAAAAAGAGTTTTTTAAATATTATCACTGAAGTACTAGTAAATGGRGAAGAAGTGGAATATATTAAAGATGATAATTTAAAAGATGTTTTTAGATCATTTGATTTTATATATTGATATTTTATTTAATAATATATAATACATATAAATAAATAATAAAATAATTAAACTTTTATTTCTTTTGAAAAATTTATAAKATTAGTTAAATCARWAGTTTCTGGTTTTAATTTTTCTATTTRATYAATAATTTCACRAAGTAATTGAGGTGRTAAATTTTTAATAATATTGATAATATCTTTAGTATCATTTTTTAWCTCTTTYAATTCYTTTTCAATATTATCATAATTATCTTTTAATYTTTTATTTTCWTYGATCAAATTATCATATTGAGTTTTAGTATTTTTTAACTCACCATTTAAATTRTCAAAGTTAACYTTTAATTTAATACTATCATTTTTAAGAGTTTCCAACTCTTCAACATCGGTTTTTAGTTTATCTAATAATAGTTTTTGTTGATCATACATAGTTCTGAGTCTCGTATTTTCATTCTGTAATTCAATAATTTTTTCATCTTTTTCTTTAAGTTTAGTTTCAAGATCATTAATTTCAATTTTATGTTGTTGTTTTAATTGCTCGATGGTTTCATCAAGTTGTTTTGTTTTCTTTATTTCTTCTTCAAGTAGTTTTTTAGTTTCATTATGTTTTTTCATTTCTTCATCGAGTTTTTGTTGAGTTTCACCATGTAATTTTTTTTCTCGTTCATATTTTTCTTTCATATCTTCATATTCTTTTTTAGCTTTCGYTGCTTCTYGTTTAGCATTATTATATTGTATTTTAAGATTATTAATGTTTTTTAAAAGTTGGTTTGAATTTTTTTGGTAAYGGCCAGTRCGGTTATAATACCAAACAGCATTATTATATTGTCGTTGGTAAGTTAATRAATTATTATACCAACTAGTCCAGGCAGCTAATAATAAACAAAGAACCATYGTTAATGAATATTGTAAAAATMATTTGATATTTATTTGATTRAAATTTATTTATATTATTATTTTAATAATTTATATTATTATTTTAAAATTAAATATTTAAACTGMGAGATATTTAAAAAAAAGATAAAATATACATAAATATGGCAGAGGCTCAAAAAACACAGTTATTTGGAGAATTGAAACGCATACAACAATTATTAAAAGATAAAACTGACCAAAATACACAACTGCAAAATAATTACAATGCACTTCTCGAAAAAATAACTGACTTAACMCCAAYGATAAATGAAGCTGTRAAAAAAGCGATAGAAGAGTCAAAACCTTTATTTGAAGAAGTTTTAAAAAMYGCTWTAGGAAATTTAGATATAGGAGAAGATATTAAAAAAATTAAAGAAGCAATMGAKAAAATTGATAAYGAAGACKTAAAAAAAACAATTAATGATCGTGCTSAAWTAATAGAAACTAAAATTGAAAATATYAARTTACCAGAATTACCTAAACCTCYTGAAATTGATCTTWCTGAARTTTTAMAAGAAGCTCAAGMAAYAMAATNGATGAMAGAAGAAAGAAAAGAAAATATACTAAAAGAATTACATGATGAAATAATGAGAATTAGAAAGATCMTTGATGAACAAAAAAARGAAATAAAAATTAAAACGGAGATGATAAATCTRTTAACACAGAATACCATTGATTATGTAGAATTTAAAAATAAAAAAATTTTTATTTATATTAGAAATAGTTATATTCATGAATTGTTGGCGTTTTTTYTTTTTTTTTATTTTATTATATTAAAATATTTTTATCGAGTTATTGATATCATTATTATTTTATTTATATTTATTATTTTAAATCATTATTTAGAGATTAACATGCGATGTATTATTTTAAAATAAAATGATTGGTTATTTTTTTTATAAATAGTGTTGCGAATTTTTAAAACGTAAATAAAATGTATCTTACACTTGTTATTACACTAAAATTATTTGAAGCGCATATTGCACTTCAACGATGCATTAATCTATATTATTGGATTATATTTTTTATCAAAGTTTACAATGAATATATATTTTATTATATAACAAGTTTTGTAAGTTGTAATAACTAAACTATATATTTTAAATAAAATAAATATACTAACAAAGTTTAATTTTAGACTACGATTATMTTTTTTGTTTWTATTATTAAAGTAAGTTAAATAAGTTTTATTAATAGAATTATYGTAAAATTATTTATACTAACTTTATAAAAGGTCTTTGTTCNTTTTTTTTTATATTCTATTTTTAATTTTTTTATTTATAATTTATTTAAAATATCGTTTACACGATGTTCAAATAGCTTATCAGCATATAATTAAAGTTTATAATTATTTTTATTAATTATAAATATATAAATAACTTTATTTATATAAAATATAAAAGTNAAAAANNTGTCAGATGTAAACTCAATGACAAATTCTTCWGSAAGTGAAATTTTAGAWCGAATAGATGCAGAAATCRATTTAATAAAACAAGGRAAAAATATAAATGAAGGATTGATTGTTCTTAAAAAWATTACCAAAGAAATTTTTGATAATCACGATAGATTACTTGAGATAAAAGAAAATGAAATAATTGTTTACCGATCAATCGCCAACCAATATTATCAAGAAGCGCAATTTTTTAAGTATTGTCTCTATAAGGATTTAATGGAAACAATTATGTKGTGGTATAACATTCTTTTAGATAAAGTGGTTGATTATGTATTAGAAATTAAAATAGTAAAAAAAATCATTGAAAACGCTAAAAAAAAAATACCAGGCTGGGTCTTGCATATTCTCCCACACAACACTTTAAAGAATTTTCACCCCAAAAATTGGTTTTATGTGAAATATATTTTTAAAACCTTCGTTCTTCCTCTTCTGTTTATTCCTATATACTTTTCTAGAATTCCTGTTACGAGGGCTTTTTTAGATCTTTTTTTGGTCTTATTTATTTCGATAATATTTTTTGTGTATTACACAAATATAGTTTTTAATTTTCAATATAAAATCATTGTGTTGAAGGATTAATTTTTATTAAAGATATTTTTTTTTAAAATTGCAAAGTACGTATTTGTTAAAATTTATTTTTTATATTTATTTTTATTTTAAATTTATTTTTTAATAGATGTCTGGAGAAGAATCTGAAAAGATGGTCATTGAAGTCCCAGGCGATGACAATGTAAGAAAAGAAATTATTTCTTATCTTAGAAGTGGTAAAATCGATTATAATTACAACATCGAATCAAATTTCTTTACGTCTGAAAAAGTTAAACATAATGAAATAATTGGTATTTGGGAAAAAGAATATGGAAACAAAGATAATAAATCAAAATTTGATATTATGAAAGTAACATCAAAAAAAAATCATTTAAAAACTCAAAGTGTTGCTGGTCTTACTTGTGAAAAAGGAAGTGGAAAAGTTCTTAAGGCTTTTTTGTTATGTTATTCAGAGGATGGTGATGATGTTAATTATGGTTCGTTAAATGGAAGGGTTACTCTTAAAGGTGTTGATGACGATGCAATCGAAAAAATTAAAGGTCATCCTGAAGAATTAGCAGCGGCAATTTTTTCAAAATCTCATAGTGATTATGAAATTAAATTTATTAGAAATTAATTTTTTTGTATTTTTTTTTNATTTAACATTAAATAGAAAATAAAATTTGAAGACATTCAGTCTTTTTTAAACCGTGACTACAATTATGAAAAAACTGTTAATGATTTTTTATCTGAACCTAACCAATATGAACAAATGCTTGAAATCTGGTGCGAAGAATATGGACAAGATATTAAAAAAACTTTAACCGAAAAGAATAACTATACTGATATTAAAAATATTAATGATAAAAAAGTTTTTAATGTTTTATATGTTAGTAAAAATGAAAAAGAAATTCGTTATATTAGCATTTCAATTAAAATAGATAAAAATATTGATAATGATTTTTTTTATTATATTTTTAAAACTCAATGTAAAGATTACAACTTTATTTTTAACATYGAAAAATAAATTTAGTAAAATATTTACTAACGTTGTTGCAAAATATTTTTAATGATAATATAATTGTTTCTTAATATTTTATTTGTNANTTTNAAAATATACTATAATTATTTATATATAATTTAATAAACTTAATACATATGTTTATTTTGTTCCATGATTAGGATGAGAACGTTTGTTAAAACCAACTCTWCCRCAAATACTACATTTGATTGTTCTTTTTTGAGAAGTTCTTTGTTTTCTTTTATGACGACCAACTTCAACATGTGTACGTTTATTATAACCAAGCATATTAATATTTTGTTTCTTGCACACTGAACAGCTTCTTTGATTCTTTAGTGGTGTTGTTACTAAAACTGTAACATCTTCTCTAGTAAATACATTATCAATTATTATTAAAATAATCAAAAATGCGATAAGGATTTTTTTTGYTTCCATTTTTTTTAATAAAAAAAAATAAATAACAGTTTTATTTATAGAAGTTTAATAGNAAAAAAAAANCAATATAAAATATAAAAAAACAATAAACAATATGAAATCTTATTTTAAATAATAAGTGGTTGCCCCTTTTGCGAGTATAAGACCTGCGATGTCTTCTGTAGAACTTTGAATTAAATTAATATATTTATCAGAACTTAAAGTTACTTTCATTTTTAAATCAGCATAAAATCTTTCTGATTCATTAATAGTAACCCAACCAAGTAAAAAAATTGAAAATTTTCTTTCATCTTCTTTAGTATATCCTATTTTTTTATTTTCTATTACTTTTTCTCTTTGCGTTTTTACTTTTTTTGCAAATTTTAATTGTTTGAGAATATCTTCTTTATATCCATATATATCAATCCATTGATCAAGCATAAGATCATGTTCTTCAATTGATAATACGGATGTATTTTTTGTAATATTATAATCAAACCAAATCTCTCCTTTATCRAGAGCATGTTGAATCTGTTGCTTCTTATCTTCATTATAGGTAAAATTTACTTGAATTAATTCAGAAGACATCTAAATTTATTTTTTTAAAAAAATAATAGAAAAAATTTCATTTACATTATTTTTAGTACAAATATTTTCTTTAAAATTAATATTAATTTCAATATATGTACGTTCATTTAAATTATTTTTTTTAGAAAAAAATAAAAATAAAATTTTTCTTTCATTCAAATATTCAATACAAAAAAATTCATTATTACTATCTATCTTTTCAATTTTTTCTTTAAATTCATTATAATTTTCTAGCCAAGAATCTAAAACTAAACCATGTTCTTCATCGCTTAATTTAAAGATACTTTTTGTTTGTTCTTCAATTTTTGTTAAAATATCAWTTGAAATATTTGTTTGTTTAAATTTAATAGGTATGGTTATTTTTTCTTGGTCATATTCAAACGTAATATTTTTTTCAATTTCATGTTCTTCACAAATTAATTCCTCATTTTCGTTGTTAGGATTTTTTGTTTCTTTTTCTTGGATTGTTTCATTTTTTTGGTTTGGAACATCAATTTTTTTTGTTTCATTTTCTTGTTCCATACTACACTATATTAAATTTTAGTTTAAAAAAATAATTACCTTTAAAAAAAAATATGCAGGAAAAGTACCTTTTCTTTAATAAATTTTAATCGCGAATAATAGCAAAATAACAATTACATGTTATATTTAAATAAAAAAAATTAATATAGATAATAAAAAGATCTGCAAATATTTGTACATCCCAATTTTTTTGGACGNWWTYYTTTTACTAAACTTAAYGAAAGCACATAATCTACTATCAAATCTAAACAATTATTAAATTGTTTTCNNTNRTTNKTTATYTRTTTATTTAATTTTTATCAGTAAACTTTAATTTTNCCTTCAAGTATTTGATAGATTTCATCRTGTTTCTGTTCGGCAACTTTGTATACTGTAAAAAATAGATTAATATATGAAAAAAAAAAAATTAGAATAAAATACATT
>LXRJ01000027.1 GCA_001684025.1 Candidatus Glomeribacter gigasporarum
TAAATTGACCGCGAGCGCTTTATGGCCCAGCGCGCGCGGATCGGCTGCCGCGAAAAAGTGGCGTCCTTCAACCAGCATATCGGTTGAAATAGCGAGTTGCGCGTCATTGATACACGGGATCAGTGCGCAATCATCGCCCACGCCCAGCGATGCGGCGCGTTTCAGCGGCGCGCGCGCGCCGCGCGTAAAAAAACGCTTGATTAACTCAAATTCGGTGAAAGGGCGTGCACGTTGCGGTTTTTCCCGTACCATATTCATTTTCATTTATACATTTAGCGCGGCGCATGCCGCCGGTCTCCAATCTCTATTCCTGCCATGTCCAAATCGACTCGTCCAATGCAGTCAGCCGATCATTTGCGCCGCGCCGCGCTTGATTATCACGAATTTCCAACGCCCGGGAAAATCGCGGTGACATCGACCAAGCCTTTGCTGAACCAACGCGATCTTGCCTTCGCTTATACCCCTGGCGTTGCGGCGGCGTGCGAAGAAATCAAGGCCGAGCCGTTGGCCGCCGCGCGCTTTACCGCGCGCAGCAATTTGGTGGCGGTGTTGACCAACGGCACCGCAGTGCTCGGTTTGGGCGATGTCGGCCCGTTGGCCGCTAAGCCGGTGATGGAAGGCAAGGCAGTGTTGTTCAAGAAATTCGCTGGCATTGACGTGTTCGATATCGAAGTGAACGAAAAGGATCCGGACAAACTGGTCGAGATCATCGCCGCGCTTGAACCGACGTTTGGCGGCATTAATCTGGAAGATATCAAGGCGCCGGATTGTTTTATGGTTGAAAACGCGTGCCGCAAGCGGATGAAGATTCCCGTTTTTCACGATGACCAGCACGGCACGGCCATCGTCGTTGCGGCAGCGGTTCTGAATGGCCTGAAGGTCGTCGGAAAAACGCTGGATACCGTCAAACTGGTCACTTCCGGCGCGGGCGCGGCGGCGCTTGCATGTCTGGACTTACTGGTCGATTTAGGGCTGCCCCTTGAACATATTTGGATGACCGATCTGGCGGGCGTGATCTATCAAGGCCGCACCGAACTCATGGATGTGTATAAAGCGCGCTTTGCGCAATCGACTTCCGCGCGGACTTTAGAGGAAGTGATTGAAGGCGCGGATATTTTTCTCGGTCTCTCCGCGGGCGGCGTTTTGAAGCCGGCGCAGGTCAAACGGATGGCAAAGCAGCCGCTGATTTTCGCACTGGCTAATCCAACGCCGGAAATCCTTCCGGAACAAGCGCTCGAAGCGCGGCCGGATGCGGTGCTGGCGACCGGCCGAACCGATTATCCCAATCAGGTCAATAATGTGCTGTGTTTTCCGTTTATTTTCCGCGGCGCGCTCGACGCGGGCGCAACGACCGTCACCCGGCCGATGGAAATCGCCGCGGTGCATGCCCTCGCTGAACTGGCACAGCAGGAGCAAAGCGATGTGGTCGCCAGCGCCTACGGCATTCAGGATGTGTTATTCGGCCCGCAGTATTTGATTCCCAAGCCTTTCGATCCGCGTTTGATCGTGTGGATTGCGCCCGCGGTTGCACAGGCGGCGATGGACTGCGACGTTGCCACGCGCCCGATAGAAGATATGGATGCGTACCGGCGGCACTTACAACAGTTCGTCTGTCAAAGCGGCACGATGATGAAACCGATCTTTGCGGTTGCATGCAGCGTGCCGCCGGCGCGTAAACGGATTGTATTTGGTGAAGGCGAGGAAGAGCGGGTGTTGCGCGCGGTTCAGATCATTGTCGATGAAAAAATCGCGTGTCCAATCTTGGTTGGCCGGCCCGCCGTCATTGAACAACGCATCGCGCGCTATGGCCTGCGCCTTTGTCCAGGTCAAGATTTCACGATGGTGAATCCGGAGCACGATGCGCGCTACCGCGAGTATTGGCAGACGTATTACCAAATGATGGCGCGCCAGGGGATTACCAAACAGTTGGCAAAAGTGGAAATGCGCCGGCGCACGACGCTGATTGGCGCAATGCTATTGAAGAAAGGCGAAGCGGATGGAATGATCTGCGGCACCATCAGCACGACTCACCGCCATTTGCATTTTATTGATCAAGTGATTGGCCGCCGTGCGGGCTGTTCCGTGTATGCCGCGATGAACGGCTTGATTTTGCCGGGCCGGCAAGTGTTTCTAGCCGATACGCATGTGAATATCGATCCAACGCCGGAACAATTGGCTGAAATAACGCTGATGGCGGCTTCAGAAATGCGCCGTTTCGGGATCGAGCCGAAAATCGCGCTGCTCTCACATTCCAATTTCGGTTCAAGCGCAGCAGCCTCGGCGCGGAAAATGCGCGAAGCGCTCGCATTGGTGCGCGCACGGGCGCCTGAATTAGCCATTGACGGTGAAATGCAGGGGGATTGCGCATTGGACGCCTGCATACGGGGGGAAAGCGTGCCGGATCCCGCTTTTGACGATCCGGCCAATGTGTTGGTTTTTCCGAATCTCGACGCCGCGAATATTGCCTATAACCTGTTAAAAAGCGCGGCGGGCAACAATATTGCGATCGGCTCGATTCTGCTTGGCGCAGCGCGTCCTGTGCATATTCTGACCGCAGTGGCCACAGTGCGGCGCATCGTCAATATGACCGCGCTGGTCGTGGCTGATGCAGCCGCCGCTGAGCGGTGATCGGCAAGAATATAGAACCTGATCCCTTTACAAAACGGTCAAGGAATCAAGACAATGGGGCGTCTTAGGCGCTATTCATGATGAAGGGAACGGACAAGGGATAGCTAGAATGGAAAATCAGTACAGAGCTTGGATGTGTCTAATTTGCGGCTGGTGTTACGATGAGGAAAAAGGATGCCCTGAGGAAGGGATTGCGCCGGGCACCCGCTGGGAAGAGATCCCTGATGACTGGGTATGTCCGGAATGCGGTGCACGCAAAGAGGATTTTGAGATGGTGCAACTCTAATCTGATCACATATTGATGAATGACTATGTCCAAGCACATTGATTCGATCGATCTGACCAATCAGTTCCTGATCGCCATGCCGGGCATGGTGGATGCGGCCTTCTCCGGTACGGTGGTTTATTTATGCGACCATAGTGAACACGGCGCGCTTGGCCTGGTGATTAACCGGCCGACGGACATCAATCTAGGTTCGCTATTTAACCGCATTGATCTGAAGCTGGAAATCCAGCCGTTGCAGAAAGTGCCGGTTTACTTTGGCGGGCCGGTGCAAACCGACCGCGGATTTGTATTACATGAATCCACCAAGGCGCAATATACTTATTTGATGTCTATCCCAGGCGGTTTGTCGATGACCACATCCAAAGATGTGTTGGAAGCGGTGGCATCCGGTAAGGGGCCAGAGAAGTTTCTATTGACGCTGGGGCATGCCGCTTGGGATGCGGGCCAGCTTGAAGAGGAAATATCGCATAACGGCTGGCTCAACGTTGAGGCGGATCCAAAAATTATTTTTGATGTGCCGCCTGAAGAGCGTTTTGCGGCGGCGCTGTCGTTGCTCGGCATATCACCGCTGATGTTATGCAGGGAAGCGGGGCATGCTTAAGAAACTGCCCGCGAAACGACCGCGCGGGCGCTATGCAGCGCTGGGCGGCGTTCTATCGTGCGTCCAGATTTCAAGCGATGTTTAAGTCGCACGGCGACCGTTTTAGCATTCGATTACGGTGAAAAACGGATCGGCGTTGCGGTTGGGAATATGTTGACTCGATATGCCCAGGCGCTGACCGTGATCGAAAACCGCAACCGGACATGCCGTTTTGCAGCGCTTGGGGCCTTAGTTGCTGAATGGCAGCCGCAGGCATTGATCGTCGGTTTACCGCTGCATCCCGACGGCGCGCCGCATCAGATGACCCGGCAAGCGCTGCGCTTTGGCGCTCAATTAAAAGACCGTTTTGGCTTAGCGGTGGCATGGGTGGATGAACGGTATTCATCCGTATCGGCGGCGGCGCAGCACAGCGCCGCACCGCTCGACGCCGTTGCGGCGCGCATCATTCTGCAACAATTCTTCGATGAGTATGCCCGTGAGTCATCCGCAATTGAATGCGCGCGGTGAGCTGAAGCATTTGCTGACCCTCGAAGGATTGCCGCGTGAATCCATCCTCCATATTCTGGATACAGCGCGGCAATTTATCGATGCTTCCGGACGTGAAATCAAGAAAATGCCGCTATTAAACGGCGTATCTGTCTTCAACCTGTTCTTTGAACACTCCACTCGTACGCGCTCAGCGTTTGAGATTGCCGCTCAATATTTGTCTGCAGACGTGCTGAATCTCGACATTCCGGCGTCTTCAACGCGCAAAGGCGAATCGCTGCTCGATACGATTCATACTCTGAGCGCGATGCAGCCGGATGTGTTCGTGATTCGGCATATGCAAAGCGGGGCGCCTGTTCTGATTGCGCAACATTGCGCGCCGCATCTGCATATCATCAATGCGGGTGACGGCTGGCACGCGCATCCGACCCAAGGCTTACTCGATATGTATACAATCCGCCATTACAAGCGCGATTTCACGCGGCTGACGGTGGCGTTGGTGGGCGATATCCTGCATTCACGCGTGGCGCGCTCCGATATTCATGCATTGACCACGCTGGGGGTGCCAGAAGTACGCGTTATATGCCCGCGCACCTTGCGCCCCGCCGGACTTGAACGGTTCGGCGTGCGCGTCTTCGATTCCATCGATGAAGGCGTGCAAGGTGTGGATATCATCATCATGCTGCGCATCCAGCGCGAGCGAATGAACGGCCCGTTTCTTCCCGATGCGCGGGAATATTTTAAAAACTGGGGACTCACGCCGGAGCGCCTGGCGCGCGCCGCGCCGGAGGCTATCGTGATGCATCCTGGGCCGGTCAATCGCGGCGTCGAAATTGAATCGAGCGTGGCCGACGGCGCGCAATCCGTGATTCTGCAGCAAGTGCGCTTCGGCATTGCGGTGCGGATGGCAGTGATGAGTATTGTGGCGGCGGGTGATCACTGATTCTAGAAGTCATTTCATCAGTAGGCGGGCGCCCCTCGGACAGAGAGGATATCAATCCTGTGTCTTGTATGACGTGTTTGTTATAATTAGCGCTTGGCGGCTCGGTAGCTCAGTCGGTAGAGCAGCGGCCTGAAGAGCCGTGTGTCGATGGTTCGATTCCTTCCCGAGCCGCCCTTTCTCAAAGCGACTTCATCCTGGGGCGGCTTTTTTTATTCTGTGCGCCTTTAATCAAACTGCTTAGAGCATTTTTCAGCGAGATTGCCACTGGCGCGCGCGTTTCTGCGTAGTGCAAGCCGCTGAAAAAGGCGCTAAGTAAAGCGCTGACCCGCATGTAATGGAAATCCAGAGATAAACGGCTGCGTCGCCATTCTTTTCCCGCCGGGTCTTTGCCATTGCGTCACGCGCAGGGCGCCTGCGCCGCAGGCGATGGCGACGCCGTGCGGCGTGACCTCAATCATTTCCCCGGGACATGCGGAACTTGTTTCGGCCATGACTGGCTCTGCCGCCCATAATTTGATTGGCATGCCGGCTAGCATCGTGTGTACACCCGGCATAGGGTCGAAAGCGCGGATTTGCCGGGCAAGTGCGTCTGCCGAACGGCGCCAGTCAATCACCGCTTCTTCTGTGCTGATTTTAGGTGCGTAACATACCCCCTGAGCAGACTGCGGCATGCACGGCAAAGCGCCATTTTTCTGAAGCGTTTTGAGCGCATCGACAATCTGTTGCGCGCCTAGCGCAGTCAGTGTTTGGGTGAGCGTTGCCGTTGTATCGATTGCATGGATCGGGACGGCAGCACGGCGGAGAATCGGGCCAGTGTCGAGTCCAGCGTCCATCTGCATCAAGGTGATGCCGGTTTCAGCATCGCCTGCTTCAATCGCGCGCTGAATGGGCGCTGCGCCGCGCCAGCGCGGCAGTAACGACGCATGAATATTAATGCAGCCATAGGGCGCGAGATCCAGCACGGTCTGCGGTAGCAGCAAACCATAGGCAGCGACCACCATCACATCGTGCGGCGTTGCGCGCACATATTCAATGGCCGCGGACGCTTCTTCGGAAAAACGACTCTCCACGTGCAAGGAAGAGGGCTGAATCAGCGCTAAACCCGCTTCAAGCGCATATTGCTTGACTGCCAATGCCCTATATTTCATTCCCCGTCCGGCTAGCCGGTCCGGCTGCGTCAGCACGAGCGGAACGATAAAACCCGCGTCCTGAATCGCCTTCAGCGCTGCTGCGGCGAAAGGAGACGTGCCAGCAAACACAACCTTCAGTTTTTGAGTCATCACGGCCTCGGTTTGTCTGTAGGCATTGCAATCTTTTTAAACACGCGCAGCGATTCGACCGTATCGCCTTGCCGCGCGCCGTGCCAGAACAGCTGCCATGCGCCGTTCGGCAATTCCGGCTCAGAGGCTCTTCCTTGCACAATCAGCCAACGGCATGGCGACTGTGCGGTGTCATCCACAGGCTGATGCAATAGGCCGGCGAAGTACTGCAGCATCGGCGCTTCGGATTCGCCCAGAGCGTCGCTGGCCATGCAATCGCCAGCCTGCCAAACCGGCTTAAGTTGCTGCGCGAGCGCAGTGAAAATCGGACCGTAACTTTTGGCTTGATTCACCCAGGGCAGCAAGAGCGTATAGACCAGTCCCCAGATCAGGATTTCACCGGCGTACCCGCTGAATACACCGCGCCATTCGCGCTGTGCGCTGAACATTTTCAGCGCCAGCAGCCAGGCAGCCGTGAGCAGCACCGCTGTGGTTAACGCCCACGGCTGGRTGGGGAGTACATAATCAAGCGGAAGCCAACGTTCAAGCCAAGCGAGCCATGCATGGCTTTGGATCGGTTGGCGCATCGTCCACCAAATCGCCCACACCAGCAGGGCCGCCAAGCTGAACATACACCGGTTCATCCAGTCCCATGCAATATGCCAAGTGATCGGGATACGACGCACGCCTTCAACGGCCAGCAATGCCAGCGGCAGCACAAAGGGCAATAAATAGAGTTGGCGCGCACTGGCCGACAGACATAAGACTCCGATTCCGACACCTGCATAGATGAGCGGGAGCGCAATGCGCGGCGCGCGCCACTGTTTCCAGCCGCCCAACGCCAGTCCGGCGGCAGCGAGCGGCGCCGCCGGAAACGCAAATCCCCATACAACGGTCAAAAAATAGAACGGCTGATCGTTTTCTGCGCCAAGTTGATCGAGCGAGAAGCCAAAAAAACGGCCGACATTGTTATCCCAGAACCACGATATAAACAACGGCCAGGCGTGATAGGCAAGCCAGAGCGGCCAAATCAACGCAAAAGGCGCGCTTATGATGAGCGCGCATGCAAGCGCGCGCACGTAACGGCGACTCCGGCATGCGGGCAGTGCAACGGGCAATAGGAGCGCAGTGGCGCCAAAGACAAGCGGTACGAAAACGCCTTTGGTCATCCAGCACAGCCCGACGCCAGCGCCGAACCAGAGCGCGCCAGTCCAAACACGCGTATTTCGGAGTACTTCTTGCAAAGCATAGGCAATCCGCAACAGTCCGTATAGGCCCATCGCGGCGCCGCACATCAGGCCGACGTCGGTAAACAGATCATGACTATGTTTAAGGACGCCGATACTGCCCGCAAATAACACAACAACACCGATGACGCGGGTGGCGCGCCATGCATCGGAGGCAAGACACAGGCGCGCTGCGCATGCAGCGAATACAAGCGTGAGCGCGCTGAAGAATGCGCTGGCTAGACGCGCGCCATCATGCAGCGGCAGCCAGGGACTGAATAGACGCGCGCAGGCCGCCGCGACCCAGGCGTAGAGCGGCGGTTTTTCCATAAACGGCTGGCCAGCATTGATCGGAACGCCCCAATCGCCGCTTGTCAACATGTGGTAGATAATGCCGAAAGTATAGGTTTCGTCCTGTTTCCACGGATCGTGACCCAGGATGCCCGGCATGAGGTAAGCAAGCGCGGCGAAAAGTAAAATCAGGCAGGGCAGAGTGCGTTCCGGATTCGGACTGTTTTGAATACCAGACATGTTTTTTTGACGCTGCAGGCGGCGCGTTCAACGCGCGTGCGCGCGCTTTTTCATTTTCGTTTTAATGCGCATCTGCTTGAGCGCAGAGAGATAGTCAACAAAGACTTTGCCTTTCAAATGATCGACTTCATGCTGGATACAAACAGCCAATAAGCCGTCCGCGCTGATTTCAAAGGTCTTTCCTTCTTCGTTGAGCGCACGCAACCGGACCCGCTCTGACCGCTCGACGGTGTCATAAATGCCAGGCACGGATAAGCAGCCTTCCTCACTCAGTCTTGTCTGTTCGCTTGTTTCAATCAGTTCAGGATTGATAAATACTTGTAACTGACTGCGCGTTTCAGAGACGTCTATCACAATCACGCGTTGATGGACATTCACTTGCGTTGCAGCCAGCCCGATGCCGGACGCTGCGTGCATCGTCTCAGCCATATCGCGGATCAGCTGGCGGATGCGCGTATCCACCTCGGCCACAGGTTGAGCGACGGTATAAAGGCGGGGATCGGGATAACGCAGGATATTGAGTAGAGCCATAAATGCGCTAAACGGATAGCCAACTTGTGGTGAATGCGTCAAGCATACAAAATTTTAGAATCTGTCCAAAATCTTACTGTGCGCCCGTGAGCCTGCGTCGGGCAACTGGGCTCGCTACAGATTTTGAACAGGTTCTTAGATTTTACTTTTACGGCTTTTTAAAATGGTGATGCAAACGCTCACCCTCACGGCGGATGAAATTAAAGCGTGGTTGCGTTTAGTGGGCGCTGCAGGGCTTGGGCCGGTGACTGTGCGCCGTTTGCTGACCCACTTTGGATTGCCGCGACATATTTTCGAGCAATCGTATACCGCGCTAGCGCGTGCGGTGGGCGAGAAGAGTGCCCATGCAGTCTTGCAAGCGCGCGATGATCAAAGTCACCATGCGGATGATATGCGCGCGGTTGAATGGGCGGCTGCACCCAATCACCATTTTGTGACGCTCGCCGATCCCGCCTATCCGCGCACCCTGCTTGAGATCGCCGACCCGCCGCCGGTGCTGTATGTGCACGGTCGCCTTGAACCGCTTCATATGCCCGCGCTTGCGGTGGTGGGCAGCCGTCATGCGAGTCCTCAAGGGCTTCAAAACGCAACTCAGTTTGCGCGCGCGTTGGCGGATGCGGGCTTCTGCATTGTATCGGGTCTTGCACTGGGAATCGACGGCGCGGCGCATCGCGGCGCGCTTGAAGGCCGCGCGGGCACCGTCGCAGTGATGGGCACGGGCATCGATCTCGTTTATCCGGCGCATCACCATGCGCTGGCGCATCAAATTGCCGCGTCTGGCGCTATTGTGTCCGAATGGTCGCTCGGCGCGCCCGCGCGCGCCGCGCACTTCCCGCAACGCAACCGCCTGATTGCCGGCCTGACTCAGGGCGTGTTGGTGATTGAAGCGGCGGCGCAGTCCGGCTCGCTGATCACCGCGCGTTTGGCGATTGAGGCGGGCCGTGAAGTGTTTGCACTGCCGGGGTCGATTCATTCTCCTTTGTCAAAAGGCTGCCATCGGCTCATTAAAGAGGGCGCTCAATTGGTTGAGTCGATTCAGGATGTGCTGGATGCACTGCAGCCCGCGCAGGCGCTGCCCTCTACTGCAGCGCATCGTTCTCAGCCTGTACGGCGGGAAGCGGCGTTTGAAGCGGGGGCGGAACAAGATGCGTCAGAGAGACCGGTGCAAAATCTTTCCCCCGTACAACAGCGCGTGCTCGAAGCGCTGGGCTACGATCCGCACCCTCTGGAGACACTTGTTGCATGCACTGGCCTGGAGAGTTCCATGTTGCAGGCCACGCTATTTGAACTGGAGATGGAAGGCTGGGTTGCCTTGCTCGCTGGCGGCCGCGCCATTCGCCTTTCAAAGTAAAACTCAAGCGCATCCATATGTCAGCTTACGAACTTGATACAGACGCGCGCGAAATCGCAGCCCGCCTGGCTGCGCCGGATACGCTGCTGGTCGCATGTTTATGCGCCGCGTGGTGTGATACTTGTCGCGCATATCGATCAATATTTGATGCGCTTGCCAATCTGTATCCGGGCCTGTGTTTTGTCTGGATAGATATCGAAACGCATGCGGATCGGCTTGAAGCACTGGATATTGAAAATTTTCCAACAATTGTGATCGAAGATATGCATTGCACGCGCTTCTTTGGCGCGGTGCCCGCTAAAAAGCGGGTCCTTGAGCGGTTAATTGACCATTTTATGAGGGAGGGAAGGGCGCAAACAGACTCAGAACCGAGTTTGCGACCTATGCTTGCGATGAAATGACACTAATCCTTCTGATTGGGATTGCCGGGGCGAACGTCGGATGATGTCGAAATCGGCGCTGGCCTTTGTTGTTCGAGAGGCTGCACCGTCGTGGATGGATCCGGCACTGCGTTGACGGTCACGGCAGACGGTTCTTCTGGCGCGTGTCTAATGGCGTCTTGTTGAGGGGAAGTGCCGAGCGAAGATGCGCTTTGCGCGGGCGCTTGAATAGCTTGAATATATTCATAGACGGTTATTACTTTCTGCACGCCCGGCACGCGGCTAGCCGCGTCCGCGGCACGTTTACTCTCGTCGACGGTGACTAGCCCCATCAAATAGACAATGCCGCGCTCGGTCACGACTTTCAGATTATTCGCAGATAAATGCTTCGTTGCAACCAATGCGGCTTTGACGCGTGCCGTCAAATAGGCATCCCTCGAGCGTGCGCCCATTGAGCTTGCGCCCTGAATCGCCAGTTCGTTGACAATGCCGCGCACATTGGCGATTTCACGGACCATCGATTCCGCTGTTTGTTGTTCCGTCTTACTGGGCACTTCGCCTGTCAGCAGTACGCGCCGGTTAAATACCGTCGTGCTGATGTGTGCTTCGTCAGGCAGATCTCGAATGAAGCGGGCATTGGCGATGCTCTGAATTCTGCGATCTTCTATTTGGGTTGGCAGGGTGCGGCGGTCTGTGACCGCCAGCATGCTGCCGCCCGCGGCGCCGCCCGCGGCGCCAATCAGAAGCAGCGGGCATCCTGTGAGCGAGGCGAGCAGGCTGAACGCCAGCGTTGCGCGCCCCAGAGTTTTGGTCAGTTTCCTCATTTATATATTCCTTGTTTCGCCAAGCAACATCGTATCAATCCCGTCGCACAAGCAGTGGATCATCAGCGCGTGGGCTTCCTGAATGCGCGTGGTAGATGCACTGGGGACGCATAAATGCAAATCTGTATCGGCGAGCACATTATAAATACGGCCTCCGCCTTTTCCAGTCAAGGCAATCACCGCTATCCCGGATTCGTGCGCTTGATCGATGGCAGCGAGCACGTTCTCTGAATTGCCGGAGGTAGAGAGCGCCAGCAATACATCGCCTGGTTGTCCCAGGCCGCGAATCTGACGCGCGAAGATCTGCGTGAAGCCATAATCGTTACCAATCGCAGTGAGCGCCGAAGTATCCGCACAGAGTGCAACTGCAGCCAGACTGGGCCGTTCACGCTCGAAGCGTCCAATCAATTCGGCGGCGAAATGCTGCGCATCGGCGGSCSSSCCGCCATTACCGCAGGCGAGGACTTTGCCATTATTCGCCAAACAGGTTGTGATCGTATCGACGGCGGCGGCCAGCGGTGCTGAAAGTGCGTTGAGCGTAGTCTGTATCGTCGAGATACAGTCCTGAAAATGGTGCCGGATTCTTTCAATCGAGGTTGGATGTTCCATGCGCGCATCGCTCTATTAGAGTTGTCTGCAGTGTATCGCATGCAGGGGCTTTTTTTATATGGCGTCGGCCTCAAAGGCGTTGCGCAGCCAAACGATCTGCGTGCCGTCAAAGGTGACGGTATCGAAGCGGCAGACGGGTAACGGCCCGCGCCATCTGGATAAATAAGCGTGCGCGGCGCGCTGTATACGTGCGCGTTTAGCGCTATTAATGCTCGCAAGCGCGCCGCCATAGTGAAGGCCGGCGCGGGCGCGCACTTCAACAAATACTAATACGCCGCTCGCATCGTGCATCACAAGATCGATTTCGCCACAGCGAAAACGCACATTGCGCGCCACGCATCTCAGCGCGCGCGCCTGTAAATAGCGCAATGCGCGCGTTTCAAAAGACGCGCCTTGGATGCGCGGGTTGCAGGTCCTCTTCATTTTTCAAAGGATGACGCTCAATCATCAATGACTGAGTACGCCGTTTTTGAGCTTAAGCACACGATTGCAACGCATCGCAAGCCCCATGTCGTGCGTGACAAGCACAAAGCTGATTTTCAGGGTGTGCGATAAATCCAGCAACAATTGAAAAACAGAGGCGGCAGTTGCGCTGTCAAGGTTTCCAGTCGGCTCATCGGCGAGTACGCAGGCCGGCTCGGTGACCAGCGCGCGCGCGAGCGCAACGCGCTGCCGTTCGCCGCCCGACAGTTCACTGGGCCGATGCTGGATGCGCGCTGCCAATCCGACGCGCGCGAGCATTGCAGAGGCTTTCTGGCGCGCCGTTCGCAGATGAAGACGCCGAATCCGTAACGGCATGGCGACATTGTCAAGCGCGCTGAACTCCGGAAGCAGATGATGGAATTGGTATACAAACCCGAGCGCGCGATTACGCAGCGCACAACGCGCGCGCTCGTCAATGGCATTGAGCGGCTGACCGAGCAGATGCACTTTCCCCGCATCTGCGGTATCCAATCCGCCCAGCACGTGCAACAGCGTGCTTTTGCCGCTGCCGGAAGCGCCTGTAACCGCCAGCGTTTCCCCGCGCGCAATCTGCAATTGCGCACCCCGCAACACTTCAATGCGGGCCTTGCCTTGGATAAAAGATTTGGCAATATCGCGCGCTTGTAGTACGTCGTTCGAGCTACTCATATCGAAGCGCCGCGGCGGGTTGAATACGCGCCGCGCGCCAGCTTGGGTAGAGCGTTGCGAGCGCGGAAAGTAGAAAAGCAAAGCCGCCGATCCGTATGACATCGCTGGCGATGAGATCGGAAGGCAGGCTGCTGATGAAGTAAATACTCGGCGGTAAAAATTGAATATGCAATGCACGTTCGACCATCGGCGCAAGGACCGGGATATTGGCCGCGATCAGGCAGCCGAACGCAATGCCCAGCGCGGTGCCGAGCGCGCCGATGGTGACGCCTTGCATGATAAAAATCTTCATGATGGATGCAGGCTGCGCGCCGAGCGTGCGCAAAATGGCGATATCCGCTTGCTTACTGGTGACGGTCATCACTAAAGATGAGACAAGATTAAACGCAGCCACGGCAATAATCAGCATCAAAATGATAAACATCATCCGTTTTTCAACTTGCACCGCAGCGAACCAGGTACGATTCTGCGTTGTCCAATCGCGCACATACAGTTGGCCGGAGAGCGAACGCGCGAGTGCGCGCGCCACCTCAGGGGCGCGCTGCATATCGTGTAAACGCACGCGCACGCCCGTTGGAGCTTCTAGCCTAAAAAGCGTTTGCGCATCGGCGAGATGAATTAAGGCCAGTGAACGATCGAATTCGTAATGGCCTGACTCGAACGCGCCGACCACTTTAAACAGTTTATAGCGCGGCAATAAACCGGCGGGCGTGGTTTCTGATTGCGGCGCGATGACCGTCAGAGTATCACCAGGCGCAACCGCAAGATCTTCAGCCAGTTGTGTGCCGAGCACAATGCCGAATTTACCCGCTTTCAAACGGGCAAGACGGCCGGATTTCATCACTAAGTTAGAAATGTGTTTTTCAAAGTCTGGATCGATACCGCGTAGCGCAACGCCGCTGACCGCGCTTCTACGCGCAACTAAGGCTTGCGCTTCGACATAGGGCGCTGCGGCGCGCACTTCCGAGTGACGGCGCGCTTCATCCGCGGTCTGACGCCAGTCAGGCAGGGCGCCTGTAGGTGAAAATATTTCGATGTGAGCAAGCACAGAAAGCATTCGGTCGCGCACTTCCTTCTGGAAGCCGTTCATCACCGATAACACAATAATCAATGCGCTCACGCCAAGCGCAATGCCCGCCATTGAAATCAGCGAAATAAAGGAAATAAAGCCGTTTCCGGTCGTGCGTTTGCCGGTGCGGGTATAGCGCCAGCCGATCTGCCATTCATAAGGAAGGTTCATTCGATGACTTTAGGCACTCGATACAAACCGTCGCGTACATCGGGCACGCAGTTTTGATAAGCGTCGCGCTCTGGAAACTCGGTCAGCGCGTCGTCGCGCAAACGCAGCGCGCAATCTTCAGTTGGATAGGCGCGCGGTTCAATACCGCTTGTATCCATTGCCTGCATTTGCGCGATAAATTTAAAGAGATGATTCAGTTGCGCATGCTTCTGCGCGGCTTCGCTGTCCGTGAGTTCCAGACGAGCAAGGCGGGCAATATGTTGAATGTCGCTTAAAGAGAGTGAGAAGGCGGGCTGGGCCATTGCGCGCAGGGAAATGGAAGGGGAACTCGATGAGGTCTAAACGTCATTAAAAGCTGAAAATTATACGGTATGATGGCTGGCTCTAACGTTAAACCTTACTTTTGACCAACGGATAGCCCCATTTGGAAGCCTGTTTACAAAGTACAAAGGCATTTTGATTATGTTCAACTTTTTGCGCCGCTATTTTTCCAATGATCTGGCGATTGATCTTGGCACTGCGAACACACTGATCTATATGCGCGGCAAAGGCATCGTTCTGGATGAACCCTCGGTTGTCGCGATCCGGCAGGAAGGCGGGCCAAGCGGCAAGAAAACCATCCAGGCGGTCGGTAAAGAAGCCAAACAGATGCTGGGCAGAGTCCCAGGCAATATTCAAGCCATTCGTCCGATGAAAGACGGGGTGATTGCCGATTTCACGGTCACCGAACAGATGATCAAACAATTTATCAAAATGGCGCATGAATCGCGCCGCTTTGCGCCCTCGCCGCGCATCATTATCTGCGTCCCGTGCGGCTCAACGCAAGTTGAGCGGCGCGCGATCAAAGAAGCCGCGCATGGCGCGGGCGCATCGCAGGTCTATTTAATCGAAGAACCGATGGCGGCCGCGATTGGTTCTGGATTGCCGGTGTCCGAGGCGACCGGTTCAATGGTCGTGGATATCGGCGGAGGCACAACGGAAGTGGGCGTTGTTTCTCTGGGCGGCATCGTCTATAAAGGTTCAGTGCGCGTTGGCGGAGACAAATTCGATGAAGCGATTGTGAACTATATCCGCCGCAATTACGGTATGTTGATTGGAGAACAAACGGCCGAGGTGATCAAGAAAAATATCGGCACCGCGTTCCCAGGCTCCAAAATCAAGGAAATGGAAGTCAAAGGACGTAATTTGTCAGAAGGTATTCCACGCAGTTTTATGGTATCCAGCAATGAAATTCTCGAAGCGTTGACCGAACCTTTAAATCAGATCATCTCGCAAGTCAAAATTGCGCTTGAACATACCCCCCCGGAATTGGGCGCCGATGTCGCGGACCGCGGCATGATGCTCACCGGCGGTGGGGCGCTGATCAACGATATTGACCGTTTACTTGCTGAAGAAACGAGTTTGCCGGTGTTGATTGGAGAAGATCCGTTAACCTGCGTGGTGCGCGGTTCGGGCATGGCCCTGGATCGAATGGATAAATTGGGCAGTCTGTTTTCACATGAGTAGAAGTTCATTTTATGGAGTGACTTCTAGCGCTTTGGACATTTACGCCAAACATGGTACACAGTCCACCTCCTCTGTTCAAACAAGGGCCATCCGCTTTTGCGCGGCTGATGGTGTTCGTGCTGCTTGCGCTTGGATTATTAATCCTTGACGTGCGTTATCAAGCTTTAGAAGCCTTGCGGCAAGTGATTGGCGCGGGCCTATATCCGGTGCAACGCGCAGTGCTGGTGCCGCGCGAGATTGTCCGGGGCGTTTCATCATTCTTCGTTTCTCTCGCTGCGTTGCACGCTGAAAATCGGGCACTCAAAACGCAGCGCTTAAAATTTGCGCTTGCTGCACAGCAGGCCGAATATCTTGCGGCTGAAAACGCGCATTTGCGTGCTTTGTTGCAACTCGGCGCCCGCCAAACCGCTCGGACAACGCTTGCCGAAGTGCAGTACGATGTTCCCAATCCCTTTACCCAAAAGACCATCATTGATAAAGGCGGTCAGCGGGGTATAAGTGCGGGCGCGCCGGTCATCAATGAAACCGGCGTGATGGGTCAGGTGACGCGCGTGTACCCCATGCATGCCGAAGTGACTTTATTGACTGATAAGGATCAAGCGATTCCAGTGCAATCCGTGCGGTCTGGCATGAGAAGCGTGATTTACGGCACGCCGCGCGGTGAGGTACTCAAGCTGAGTTTTATACCGATGAACGCGGATATACAGCTGGACGATCTTCTGGTAACGAGCGGCTTGGACGGTGTATTTCCCCCGGGTCTGGCGGTTGCAAAGGTCATCAAGATCGACCGGCAAGACGAGAGCGGGTTCGCGCGCGTGATTTGCACGCCTGTAACACGTGTGCGCAATACGCGCCAGTTACTGGTGCTGAATTATCAGGATCCGGCGCCGCTGGCCGCCGCGCATGCAGCAAAAGCCCAAAATACGAAGATGTCGCAGTAGTCGCCATGAATCGTGCACAACCTATCCTGTTACCGGTTACCCCCTCTTTTATTGCGTTTAGTCTGGCGTGTTCTTTTATTCTGAACTTGCTGCCGTGGAGGCAGTGGCCAGGCGTGCCGGACTTCGTCGCGCTGGTGCTCCTATTCTGGAATATTCATCAACCGCGCAAAGTTGGGATCGGGATTGCGTTTGCGCTTGGCCTATTGATGGATGTGCATGATGCAAATTTGCTCGGCGAACATGCATTGGCCTACACCTTGCTTTCATATGGCGCTATTATGATCCACCGCCGCGTTCTGTGGTTTTCACTGCCAACGCAAGCGTTACATGTGCTGCCGTTGCTTGTACTGGCGCATATCGTGCCTTTTATCGTTCGCGCGCTGATGGGCTCGGCATTCCCAAGCTGGAAAACGTTGCTCAACGGGCTTGTTTGCGCTGCGTTGTGGCCGCTCGCAAGTGTATTGCTGCTGGCACCTCAAAAACGCGCTCCGGACCCGGACGATACGCGGCCGATATAGGACACATGATTGAACTCAAAAATGCGGCGCAGCAACTGCGCCAATTTCGAATCCGCGTTGCCATCGCCGGGGCTTTTGTTTTCTTATGCTTTGCGCTTCTGGCGGGGCGTTTAGCGTTTCTACAGCTCTGGCATTATCGGCAATATGCATCACAAGCGGATGAAAACCGAATTTCAATTGTGCCGGTCGCGCCGCGCCGCGGCATGATCATTGACCGCAATGGCGTTGTGCTGGCTAAAAATTATCCGGTATACACGCTTGAGATCACGGCTTCTAAAATCGATGGCGCGCTGGACAATGTGATTGACCGTCTTTCCAGCGTCGTGGCGATTGAAGCGGTGGATAAGCGCCGTTTCAAAAAGCTGCTCGAACATTCAAAACCTTTTAACGGTCTTCCGATTCGCCTGCATCTTACTGACGCTGAAGTGGCGCGCTTTGTGGTGCAGCGCTTTCGGTTCCCTGGCGTTGAGGTGCGCACGCGCTGGTTTAGAAGCTATCCGCTGAAGACGACGTCCGCGCATGCCATCGGCTATGTCGGTCGTATTTCAGCGCAGGATCAGGCGCGCATTGCGTTGATGAGCGAGCGCAATGAAAATGGTCCAGGCCCGTATGATCCGCGCTTGAACGCGAATAACTACAAAGGCAGCAATACGATTGGAAAAACCGGCATTGAACAAAGTTATCAGACGGAATTGCACGGTCAAACAGGCTTTAAAGCGGTTGAAGTCACGGCGGCCGGGCGGCCGGTGCGTACCCTATGGCGCAATCCGGCCACGCCCGGGAATCGTCTGAGGCTCACTCTCGATAGTGGTTTGCAACAGGCCGCTGAACGCGCGTTCACTGGTAAACGCGGTGCGCTGGTCGCAATTGAACCCGAAACGGGTGAAATACTTGCTTTTGTGTCCGCGCCGGGCTTCGATCCCGATCTGTTTGTGGACGGTATTGATCAAATGCATTGGAATGAAATCAATACATCACCGGATCGTCCATTATTAAACCGGGCGTTGCGCGGCACCTATCCGCCGGGGTCGACGTATAAACCGTTTATGGCGCTCGCCGCGTTGACGCTGGGTAAACGCACTCCCCAATGGAGTTTTTATGACCCTGGACGTTATACGCTCGCAGGCCACGTGTTCCGTGACGATAAACCGGGCGGGCACGGTTGGGTGAATATGGCCAAATCCATTGTGGTTTCGTGCGGGACTTACTATTACATGCTCGCGCATGAAATGGGCGTGAATACGATCGCAAAGTTTATGAAACCATGGGGCTTTGGCCGATTGACCGGCGTTGATCTTGAAGGCGAGATACGCGGCGTATTGCCGAGCACCGAATGGAAAAAGCACGCTTACCGCCGCCGCCCTGAGCAGCAAAAATGGTACGATGGTGAAACCATCAGTCTGGGTGTCGGCCAGGGTTATAACGCATTTACCATCCTGCAGCTCGCTCATGCAGTGGCAACCCTGGCTAATAATGGCATGGTGATGAAACCGCACCTAGTCAAAGAAATCAGCGATGCGCGCACGCGCGTTAAAAAGCGTGTGTCCAGTGCAAAAGGCCGGATCAATGTAAAAGAACAAGATATCGACGTGATTAAGCGCGCCATGGCGGATGCCGTGACACATGGCACCGCAGCCGCCAGCTTTAGAGGCGCACCATATCAAGCCGCTGGGAAAACGGGCACTGCGCAAGTATATTCGCTGCGCGGCGGCAAATACCATGCGCATCAAGTGGCGCGGGAGCGGCGCGATCATGCGTTGTTCATCGCATTTGCGCCGCTCAATCAACCGGTGATTGCGCTCGCGCTGATTGTTGAAAACGGCGGATGGGCCTGGCAGTCTGCGGCGCCAATCGCCCGTCAAATGCTGGATTACTATTTAGTTGACCGGTTAAAAACGCCGCCTCAAACAATGGAGGCCGTCCCTTCCAATCCTTCCCCCTCTTCCCTTAACCCGACGCCGTAAAAAACCGCCGGGCCGAGGGGGTTGATTTTGAAGCCCGTCACGCGTTTATGGATGACTTGATCGTCGGTTGCATAGGCGATAGGCGTAAATGGCTGCTCGTCTTTGAATATTTTTTGCGCCTGCGTATAAAGCCGGGTGCGTTCGGTGATATCCAGCGTTTGAGCCGCGCGCTGAATCAAATTGTCGTAGGGTGGATGGCACCATCTGGGGAAATTAAAGCCTGCTTCTGTGCAAGTGAGTGTTCCAAGACAATTATCAGGATCCGGAATATTGTTGACGAGGCCAATGATCAGTGCATCATGTTCGCCATTGATCGCTCGTCTAATATACTCGCCCCATTCGTAGGTCACGATGTTTGCGGTGACGCCGATTTTTTTCCAATCGGATTGGATCATTTCCG
>LXRJ01000582.1 GCA_001684025.1 Candidatus Glomeribacter gigasporarum
AACTTGAGCCATTACGGAGAGGCGTGGGTAGGCGGTAACGCGCGGGTGTATGGCCATGCGCAGGTGCTCGGCAATGCGTGGGTGTTCTGCGATGCGCGGGTGTCCGGCAATGCGTGGGTGTCCGGCAAGGCGCAGGTGTTCGGCGATGCGCAGGTGTTCGGCGATGCACGGGTGCTCGGCAATGCGCGGGTATCCGGCGATGCGCGGGTATCCGGCGATGCGCAGGTGTCCGGCGATGCGTGGGTGTTCGGCTATGCGCAGGTGTTCGGCGATGCGCGGGTGTATGGCAATGCGCGGGTGTCCGGCGATGCGCAGGTGTCCGGCGATGCGTGGGTATCCGGCGATGCGCAGGTGTTCGGCGATGCGCGGGTGTTCGGCAATAAAAGAGGATGAAATGACGGAGGTTCAACACACCATCACGG
>LXRJ01000601.1 GCA_001684025.1 Candidatus Glomeribacter gigasporarum
GCGGGAGATTATTATGAATTTCGGACAACAGCTAGAGCAAAGAGGCTTTAAGAAAGGCATACAGAAAGGCATGCAGAAAGGCATGCAAGCCAGCCATCAAGATGTTTGGCAAGCCAGTAAGGTAGAAACAGCTCAAAAGCTGCTGTTAGCCAAGGTAGACCGCGCCACAATCCAGAGGGCCACTGGCCTCACTGAAGAAGAGTTAGAAGCGTTAGCGCATATGGCTCACTCTACGGAACAATAATTCTCTTCACCCATTCGGCGGCTTCAATTCGGTGGAAAGGCAGGGGCGCTCGGATTTCTCCTACAGCATATGCCCCCTTCTTAGACAGGGGGTGCAAGTTGTCACCATCGGATGTAAATTGACACAGGTCAGCGATTGAAAATGGATACACCGAGTTGAGAAG
>LXRJ01000616.1 GCA_001684025.1 Candidatus Glomeribacter gigasporarum
TTTTTTTCAAGCGCTCAATGGTCAAATTGCGGGTCAGGCGCTGGGAAAATGGGCGCGCGATGAACAAACGGGCGAGCAAGCGCGGGTGCATCGCCCRGGTACAGACGTGACCTTTTCCGCGCCGAAAAGCGTCTCGCTGCTGGCCGAAGTCGTGGGCCGCCCAGAAGTGCGGGAAGCGCACGAGGCAGCGGTCAAAAAGGCGCTGAACTATATCGAAAACACGCTCTCTTACGCTCGGAAAACCCAGAACGGGAAGACTCAGCCAGTACGCACCGGCAATCTGGTCATCGCGCTGTTTCGTCACAATACCAGCCGGGAGTTGGACCCGCAAACGCACACGCATGCGGTGGTCATGAATGCGACGCACTGCAAAGACGGTCGATGGCGCTCATTGATGAAC
>LXRJ01000239.1 GCA_001684025.1 Candidatus Glomeribacter gigasporarum
ATGGAGTGTCCTTTTACTCTTTATCATCACATGA
This sequence comes from Candidatus Glomeribacter gigasporarum, assembly GCA_001684025.1. Taxonomy (GTDB): domain Bacteria; phylum Pseudomonadota; class Gammaproteobacteria; order Burkholderiales; family Burkholderiaceae; genus Glomeribacter; species Glomeribacter gigasporarum_A. The sequence continues at coordinate 35 of LXRJ01000239.1, forward strand.
CCTCCACACACAAAATTTCGGATAGGCTCCACTTATTCAGATATCGGCCAACGTTATTGTGATCCGACTGATGTCACACGGCAAAGACCTTTACCCGTTGGCACGGTCATCAAGAATCTAGTGCTTGCCGAGACAATGAAACAGGTGCGTGATGGTGGCGCGGCTGCTTTTTATAATCCGAACGGGCCAATCGTACAAGCGATTTTGCAGCGTTTCCGCGCAGACAAATACAAGCCAGACGGCAGTAATAATTGTTTTTCGGCCTATGTGCGCAGTAATCCGCACCCCGCCCGCATTCTGAGTCTGATGGCCGCTCAAGACTTCGCTCATTACCAGGCTATTGAACGCAAACCGCTGAGCGCAACATATTTTGGCATGACGCTCTACACGCAGCCCGCGCCTTCTGGCGGCGCAGCGCTTCTGCATATGCTTGGGCTTATGTAGCGCAAAATGATCCGGCAGCAGTCGTTCGGTTCACTGGCTTTCGTGCACCTTGCTGTTAGCGCTAGCCGGCTGGCAAATGCAGATCACCGCAGCTTGGTGGGCGACCCCGCATACTCGAATGTCGATGAGCGCATACAGGCAATGCTAAGCCATGCTTACCTCGACAAACGCGCATTGCTGATCAAAGACAGCAGAGCGCTTTCGGAAGTATCGCCAGGCACCGCTGTCGACGATATACCGGACTTCGTCAAGAAAACCGCAGCATCATATCCAGCGATGGCAAATCATCGACCCATTCGCTTGAATTCAGACAAACAGTCAACGTATTTGCCTGCAACGCAGGGTGAACCGCTCGATGCTCAGAATGATGAGTTGGATACAACCAGCCATCTTGCAGTGGTCGACGGCTACGGTAATGCATTATCGATGACGACAACCATTAATTCGCACTGGGGCGCACATATAGAAGCGGCGGGTATGATACTCAACGATGCACTGTCGAATTTCTCTATTGCACACTGGGCGCGCAAGCAAATGGTTTTGAAGCCAATAAACGCCCGCGCACCGCGGTCTCGCCATCGCTGGCCTTCGACCCGGACGGTAGACTGAGACTGTGTGGGGTTCAGCAGGTGGTGCTCGGATTCCAGACTACGTGAGTAAAGCCCTGCTCGGCTATTGGGTATGCAACATGGAGCTACAGGCTGCGCTCAACGCGGATAATTGGGCCGGACAACAGGACAGCATTGCAGAACTGGAGAGTGGTAAATCCATTGCCAGTCTGCAGCAGTCATTAAGAAATACGTATGGATATACCCGCCAGAACATCAGGGTAGCGGCGTTAACCAGTGGACTAGCAGGAATTGCGGTGACATATAACTCACGGGGCATTCCAAGTTACCATGGCGCTGCTGACAACCGCCGAAATGGCGCTGGCGCTGGCTATTAGAATCTATTTCACGATTCTGCCACGGGCGCCGTCAGGCGGGAGAGCAACCGTGTTAAAAGCCAAGCAGGTTGAGGACGCCAAGGGAGATTATTTTTCAGCATCGTGTTAGGCCGTGTTAACAATTGATTAAGCAAAAGTGGGAGACGCAGCCACTTGCAAATGCAAGAGATACTGACCATAGCCGCATAATGGAGGTCAAGTTTTTCAAAACGGGTTGCAACCCGTCGATCTCGAGCACGCACGCCTCTTTGTCTGCGCTCCCCGGCAATTAGTCTTTGATCCGATTCCACTGTG
>LXRJ01000267.1 GCA_001684025.1 Candidatus Glomeribacter gigasporarum
TCCCGGGCGTGCATTCCGGATGCGGGAGATTGTGAAGTATGTTGCGGGGAAGAAGGCGGATGATAAAGAGCGTAAACAAGTCAGAATAGGGGTTTGGCGCGTGCTTAATCAATCAAATGGGTCGGGGCAAATCGTGATTGAAGAATCGAAAGAGCGCGGTAAATCTGCTAAATACTGCTGGAGAAATTAACCCTACACATAAAAGTGTTACATGAACTTCTTCAAAAGTGTTACATGAAGTTGTGAAAAATATTACAAGAACTGTTACATTATCGCCAGGGCCATTGCGTCCACAGCATTCAGAAGCTCGCCAGGGATTAAAACCGGCGGGCTTTTTTGTATTTGTACGCACTGAGGTATGAATGAGTTATTAAAGCGCTGGTTTTTCTATGGCACACTTATTCCGTGTTCAAACAAACGCGGAAACAATGTTTACCCATAAAGAAAAGCCGGCGTCACGACCCATACCCACGAGAGATAGCGGATGGAGGCCACCGGCGAGGGGAGAACGCGACAGGGCGCCAATTGGCGACCGCGCTCCGCCTATTGGGCCGGATCGGGACAGGGCTATAGTTCCACGTGACCGGTATACCCCTGAGCCGCCACTTGGAAAGAAAAGGGGACGCTAGAACATGGAGATATCGTGAGTTGGGCTGATGATGTTTGGGAGAAGCGTTACTGCTTGTTGTACCGCTGCCGGTTATCGCGTATCTATCATCAAAAGCGCGAGCGTTTCTTTGATCTGTGCGATCGCTTGACTAAAGCAGTTGCAGTGATGGGCGGCGCGGCGAGCATCACAACGATATTTTCATCAGAGCAACTGTGATGAGTGCTGTGCTGATCACGGTCAGTTCCACCAATAAGTCTGGTCGTGGGATATGCGCAGAAAGCGCGCGCTCATGCTGATTTAGCCAAGGCGTTTATTGCCTTGGAAGCTCAAATTGTGAGTAAAGGCGTGTTCGATGTGCCTCAAGCGGATCTTTTCGAGGCGGATGTGTTGCGCCTTGAGATGAACGAGCCGCGATCTCTTGGGGCGCTTGTCCGCATTTGCCAGAATGAAATTGCCGCGGCGCGCGGAAAGGTTCAGGATATCCAGCCCGTGCCTGGATGGAAACGATGGTTGGCGCATGTCTATGATTTTGATATGACCGCGCCCTCTCCGACATAAACAATTTGTGGTCAGTGAAATATCGCTCACCGCCTTTTTATGACCCGCGTTTTGGCTTTGAGCTGACGCGGGTTTTTTATGGACGTAATTCACGATGCCAAGAATCATCGACTGGGAGACGATCCGCGCGGAATATGAAGCGGGGAGCAATCAGTCTGAGTGTTCGCGTCGACACAGCGTCTCGCGCACCGCGATTCAGAAGCGGATCGAGAAAGAAGGCTGGACGCAGGACGTTGAGCCGG
>LXRJ01000300.1 GCA_001684025.1 Candidatus Glomeribacter gigasporarum
AGAAAAAAGTTAGTTAGTTAATTATTTAATATAAAAAAAATACTTATCACCAGCAAAACTAACAAGAGACAGACCAACAAAACCAACAAGAGAGAGCCAAACCAGGAGACCAACAAAAAAGACTAGTGAAATCAGTAAAAAAAGATAAACTAGAGAAATTAATAAAAAATAGACAGATTAGTAAAACCTACAAGAGATAAACAGACCAACAAAACCAGCAAGARAYAAACAAACTAGTRAAACTGAAAAGAAAAAAMATTAGTTAGTCAATTATATAATAAAAAAAATATTTATCACTAGTGAAACTAACAAGAGTCAGACTAACAAAATCAACAAGAGAGAGTCAGACCAGTGAAAAAAGACTAATAAAACTAGCAAGAAGAAGACAGATAAGAGAAACTAACAAAAACAAGCAGATTAGTAAAACCAACAAGAAACAAACAGACTAGCAAAACTAACAAAAAACAGACAAACTAACAAAACTAAAATAAAAAAAATTAGTTAATTATATAAAAAAATTACTTATTATCAACAAAACCAATAAAAAACAGACCAACAAAACCAACAAGAAAAAGTCAGACCAGCAAGACCAATAAGAGAAGACTAGTGAAACCAGTAAAAAAAGACAGACCAGAGAAACTAACAAGAAATAGACAGATTAGTAAAACCTACAAGAGATAAACAGACTAGCAAAACTAGCAAGAAACAAACAAATCAGTAAAACTGAAAAGAAAAAAATATTAATTAGTTAATTATATAATATAWAAAAAAATACTTATTGGCAGTAAAACTAACAAGAGACAAACCAACAAAACCAACAAAAGAAAGCTCCACCAGCAAAACTAACAAAAGACAGATCAGCAAAACTAGCAAAAAATAAACAGATCAGAGAAACTAACAAAAATAGGCATATCAATAAAAATAACAAGGAACAAACAGACTADTAAAACTAGCAAGARATAAACAAACCAGTRAAACTAAAAAGAAAHANNTTAGTTAGTTAATTATATAATTAAAAAATATATATATATTTATTGCCAATGAAACTAACAAGAGACAACCCAACAAAATTAACAAAAAAGAGCCAGACTAGTGAGACCAACAAGAAAAGACTAGCAAAACCAGTAAGAAAGAGACAAACCAAAGAAACCAACAA
>LXRJ01000309.1 GCA_001684025.1 Candidatus Glomeribacter gigasporarum
CTATATTGCTTCTTGATATTCTTTGTTGTTTCTGTTTCTAAGTGCAAGTTCTGTATATTCAATTTCTTTAGCTCTATACTGTTTTAATTCTTTATAGAGTGCCTCTATTCGTATCTCTGCCTGTTCTGCTATAATTGGCTTTTTTCTAGAATCTTCTGTTGTTTTTTGCTGCACGTGACTGTTTTGTTGTTGTATTTGTATATCTCCTTTGTTTTTATTTGTCACGTGGTTATTATCGTGTTTTCTTTGTTTACTTTTCATTTTGTATTCTATATTTTGTGTAACAAAAACTGATCTGCATTACAGGGTCAAGGCCAATCCCCCAAAAGACTCGCAAAGAGCAAAAATTTTYGACGGTTTTTGATATTCTCCTCTATATTTYTGYYRCTTCTGCTCTWTTTAYTCTAGTCTCTTAAGAGACTGAGTGCTRTTTTTGGTCTTCTTKCTTTTTTTTTAGAGCTGCAAGTCTTGTTTCTTATTGCTGATTATATGTTTTTGTCACTTTTTTATTTCTGCATTTTTGTGTACAGATGATCGGTAGAAAGAGTTCGTTTTGATTTTTTGTATATAGTATATTTTTAATCAGATATTATCACTAATTAAACTATTTCTTTGTTTTTAAAAATATAGTTTTTGAAATAGTTTTTTAAAATTATTATTAAATAAAATTAAAAATATAAATATAAAATTAATTAATTAATTATTAAATATTTAAAATACTTTCAAGATTTTTTAAAAAAATTTTTAATAGTTGTAATACTAAACCTTCTTGGCTGTTTTATTGTCTTTTAGGCTTGTAAAATTTTTCTTGCTTCTGTTTTCCTAACTAATTGTCTAGCAATTATTTTTGTAAAAAGTTAACTTATTTTAGCTTTTTGTTTAGTAATTTAGACATTTTGATATTATATTAAAAAATTTATTAAATAATTTAAATTATTTTAATTTTATTAAAGTCTATATAATTTAATATAAATATAAATAAAAAATTAAAATTGTAGAGTGAAAATATAAGAAATGTTAAAAAACTTTTTCTGCTGATTCTTAATTTCAAAAATTGACAAAACAAAAATATAAGTTTTTCTCAATTTTTGAAATTAAGAATCAGCAGAAAA
>LXRJ01000322.1 GCA_001684025.1 Candidatus Glomeribacter gigasporarum
TGACCCGAGCATCTTCTATGCCATGGGCCTCATTTGTAATAGGATGGATAAAAAAGATGATGCCAAAAAATATTTTAAACGATCGGCCGATATGAATTTTGAATTAGCAATAGCAAAATGTAAAGAACTAAATATTAATTAATTATCCAAAGAAAATGTAATATTTTATTTCAATAAAAATCTTTTATTCGATTAAAAACAAGTCACAAATTATACCCAAATCCTGATACATTAATGCATTTACAAATAACTTTCTGCTAACATGTTCCAAACCACAGACCAATTTATCATAAGTATCATTGATCTCATGAAAAGTTTGCACGGGAACCTTTGAGGAAATATATAAATCTCTCTTGTAACCTGATCGTTGTCCAGTAATATATTTATTTACATCTGTGGGTAATTTACAGCAATTATCTTCAAATAGATCCAGGTACTTAGATTTTGTTTCTCTGATAAATGTTTTCACAGGAACCAATTCATACCCAGAAAGGCTTGAGATTAGATCAATCATAAGTTCGACAAATACTATAGTATCTTGGATCGAGGTGATCCTTATAAAATGCTTCAGATCATCTTCAGGCAATTGCTTTACCAGGGTATTAAAATCCTGATAAAGGTTTACCAAAGAACTGCTAAACCTGTCCCTAAATGTTTCTTCTTTATAAGTTTTACGATTGTCAAGGTAAGCCTTCCATTCAACGGGATATCCTTCTAAGAGATGTTCTCTTGATTGCTTTTTTGTTTTAAAGAAGCTAATAAGCTCCTCTCTAAGATTTTGATCYWTTTTTTTTTCGAAGAACCTAAAAGATGCCAAACAACCAATTAATATAAATAATAATAAACACATGACCTGTAAAATGTGATAAAATCTGTAAAAGAAATATCTTGTTATATCACGTGTAATGCTAAATAAAACTTATGATACTATACCTAACAATCGTGCATTGTCCGTATGTGATCTTCTTTACCCGATCGTGAATGTGTAATGTTACATTTCTTAACTTATGATAAACTTCTCCTCTA
>LXRJ01000327.1 GCA_001684025.1 Candidatus Glomeribacter gigasporarum
TTTGCAAATTAAAGAACATAGAGAACTTATATAGGACAGCTGGTGAAATGCAAGAGAACATTTCATTCAAAAGAAGACAAATGAAAATACGTATAATAATGGGGTGTATGACATCGGTCTAATTACAAACATAGTGCAGGTGATCTAATTCGCTTTGCTTATAATCATTGAAAATGCTTTTGTAATTCAAATTATTGATTTTGCATTAAAACTATACATATTTTCTAATACTATTTTTAATTAATACAAGTTTTCCTTACTATCAGCACTAATATTTCGAATATTGAATTTTCTGAGTATATTGTTAACTAAGTAAAAAAGTTGCCAATTTTCAAAGAATATAATATCGTATACAACAGATTCTTTTTTATTACCTTCACCCATAGTAGTACCTCCAAAAAATAGCCGAACCTAATAAAAATTTATTAGAAAGCAATATGTGTAAATATAATAGCTGAAATCTATATTATCTGATTATGATTTTTTTTCTCTATGCTTAAGGTAGAAAAAATTTGTAAAGAGAGGCCTTTTGCTTTTAATTGTTGTAAAAATAAAGGTATGTGTTTTGCAAATATGTGCATATATGGCATTATATCTGCCTTCTGATAGAGTCCAGTATTTTGTGAAGAATTTACATTACCCTGAGTTGAACTTCAAAAAACTCGAATCCAATTTTCTGCATCAACCTTATATTAAAGAATTTCTTGATCAGAAAGTTGTGATTGTTGTAGAACATTATATAATTGGTAAAATTCACGCCACAATTGTTTAATGTCTTTTTCACATGCACCCAAAATAAACTGATTTACTAGAAATTTTTTTAACATTTTTTTTTATCAGGGCCCATTAATGGAGTCCAATTCCACTTACTACCTGTAGATTTAAAAAATTTAAACTAAATTCCAAGACTTTTGAATGATGCTTCAATAACCAGCTTGATTTGTTTTTCAAATTCTTTTTTTTTAAACAAATCATTAAAAAAACATTTCATTAAGATATCTGATATGCACA
>LXRJ01000343.1 GCA_001684025.1 Candidatus Glomeribacter gigasporarum
CAAATAAAAAAAAACAAAATGATTTTATGTGATTTAAAACTAGAATTTAATTTAAAAAAAAATAATACGTTTTTAATATTTTCTTTTTCGGGAGAATTTATTATTCCTAATAACGAAACTTTTTATTTGATTTCAATTTCAAAAAATGAAACACTATACGAAAGTGAAAAAATTGATAAAAATACATTGAAATTACAAATAATTCCTGATAAAGATAATTATATATTTTTTTATCATCCATTAATTCAAACTTCTGTTGACGAAGATGATGTTGAAGAAAAACTTTTATTTATTATCAAATATAAAAATAATAAATATAAACTATATGATAAAAAAAATTATTTTAAAAACTTAATTAATGTTGTGAATGAATRTGAAATGTCAATATTACGAGTTTTTAATGATGAAGAAAAGATGTATTRTTATTCGGAAAAATTATGTGAATCAGAATTACTAGATTTTAGATATTATAATGAATTGGAAGTAACAAAATCAAACAAAATAATTTAATAGTTTATAATTTTAATCTATATTATTTTTTAATTCAAATTTTGTATGTTTAATATATATTTATTTAATTAAATATTTTCTTGATTATTAATTGATTTATCTTCACGAGTATAATATTTGAGTATAATAAAAATCCAAACTAATATAACAAGCCATATGAAAAAAAGATAAAACCAAAYTTGATCAAGTTYTAAACGAGCTATACSAAGAGRAACTTCTAATATTAAAAGAGYGAAAATAGAATAACCTAAAAAACTAATAAAAGATTAATAAAAATTTAAATGTAAAAATATAAGATAAATACTTACTTGTGAATTAAACGTATTTTATTTATATGATATTTACGATTGTAAACAATACCGATGATAGTTTGAAACAAAACCATGAATCCTAAAATATGCCCAATTGTCGCAT
>LXRJ01000049.1 GCA_001684025.1 Candidatus Glomeribacter gigasporarum
AAGCGCTCTTATCAACGCGAAAAGTGGGGACTATAAATTTGGTTAGCGCTTATGGGGCGTGCCCCCTTACTTTTTAAGGCTTCAAGTCGTGTTCATGGGTCTATGCTTCTGATGAAAAACTTTGCATGCGTCTAGTAACGCTCACTTTTGAGAAAAAGCCAAGGCCTTGAGATCAAGAAATTGAGGGCGCGTTGCAATCAGCCTGAACGGCGGTAAACTGCTGACTATGGCCCTCCTACACCAGCCGCACGACCGCCTCTTTAAAGATTCGCTCAAAGAGAAACCCGTCGCGGTCGACTTCCTCAGATCGCATCTACCGCCTCAGATTTTTAAGCGGTTGGATTTGAACACCTTGCAGTTAACGGACAAAAGCCTGCTCACGCCCGATTTGGTCGAGATTCACAGCGACGTTGTATACCGCTGTCAGATTGACGGGAAAGCAGGCTACATTCCGATTCTCTTCCTGCTGGAGCACTTTTCAACCGCGCCCCAGCACGTCGCCTTCCGCCTGCTGCAATATGTCGTCACCTTGATGAACGACGCCCTGAAAGCCGGCAACCAAAAGCTCCCGCTGGTTTTGCCGCTCTGCATCTATCACGGCGAGCAGTCCCCCTTTCCGCAGTCCACGGATATTTATGATGATTTTGACGACCCCGACCTGGCCCGCGCACTGGTCTTTAAGCCGTTTAATCTCATCGATCTCACCACACTGCCCGAATCCGTCATCCGGCAGCACGGCGTCGCGTCTTTGATGGAAATGCTGCTGAAGTACACGCGGGAACGGGACTTTGCCCGTGCAGTCTCGCAGCTCAAAGAAGGCGAGACGCTGAGTTTTACCCTGACCCAAACAACAGAACCCTACTTGCAGACTGTGGTAAAATACGCATTATCCAGCGCTTGGAGCGAACATCAGACGGACAAAGTGCTGGAAGTGTTTTATGAAGCGCTACCCGATAAACGAGAGACGATTATGAGTGCGGCACAACAGTTGGTTGAGAGTGGAATTCAGCAGGGCATCCAACAGGGCCTTCAGCAAGGCATGCAGGCCAGCCAGGCGGAGGTGTGGCAGTCTGGCAAGCTGGAAGGCAAGCTGGAAGGCAAGCTGGAAGGCAAGCTGGAAGGCAAGCTGGAGACCGCCAAAAATCTATTAGCAGCCCGGATAGATGCAGCCGTTGTCAAGATGGCTACGGGCCTGAGCGATGACGATCTAGCTGAACTCGAATAAGCCCCTACGCTCTCTCTGAATCTGGCTGTCTATTCCACGACAGCACAGCCAGCAGCGCTGTGTTCTGTCAGCATCCCCACTGAAAGCGCCCGTCAGGCGCTGCCTTTTCCAACTTTCTACTGACCCTCACAGAGCAGGCCAGCTGCCTGGCCCCGGCCCTTTCAGCCCTCTGCACGCCCAAAAAAACATCCCCCTCAACTGCCTGCATTCAACCGCAGACGCTGTACAGCACCGCCCTCAGCCCCGATTGGCGCGCAATTTCTGCATTCCCAACGAGTGTCGAGTCTGGAAAACTCCAGGCTATGAAAAGTTTGCCTACATCCAGCACCGCCAGTTGCCCCAAGTCTGCGGCTTGCCACCCGACCAAATGCCCCCTCTGCAACGGGCCGAGGAAATCGTCTCGATTCTGGTGCGCGCGTTGCTGCGGATGCACGCTGCAGCGGACAAAAAACCAACCGATACGAATTGGCCTGTTGGCTTTTTAGCCCCACAGCGCGCTAATAGCGCCTTATCAAACTTTCCTCAGCGTGCCAAAAGGAATCTGCCATGAACGAGGCCTCCCGCCCTTCCGTTGTCGCCCAGATTGCGGCGCTGCCCCAATTGCCGCTGAAGGCCCTCTGGTCGTTGTGGGATCAGAATTTCCCGCGCCGTCCGCAGCATCCCAACCGCCCATACCTGATTTCCCGGCTGGCCTACAAGCTGCAAGAAGCCGCTTATGGTGGCCTGCCGCTGGAGACCCGCACGCGACTGGCCCACATCGGCCAGCGCACTTCGAAGATTCGGGCCCAACGCAATCCAGGCGTGTATCTCGCCCCTGGCACCGTGCTGTTGCGCGAGTTCGAAGGCAGAGAACACCGCGTCACGGTGACCCCAAACGGCCAGTACGACCTCAACGGCCAAATCTTCAAAAGCCTGTCAGCGGTGGCACGGCATATCACCGGCACCCAATGGTCGGGGCCGGCGTTCTTTGGCGTGCGGGAGAAAGCATGAACGCGCCGGCTCTCAAACGCTGCGCAATCTATACGCGCAAGTCGACCGAAGAAGGCTTGGAGCAAGATTATAATTCAATTGACGCCCAGCGGGATGCAGGACGCGCCTATATTGCCAGCCARYSKSARRMSGGCTGGYTGSYGGTSGAYRAYCATTACGACGATCCCGCCTATTCGGGCGGCACACTGGARCGCCCCGCCTTGAAACGCCTRCTGGCHGATATCRMRGCMSRSCGRATCRATRTBGTSGTSGTCTAYAAAATCGACCGSCTGACCCGCTCYCTGATGGAYTTYTCMAAAATCATCGAGGTCTTYGACCRGCAYRRCGTYTCKTTCGTSGCSGTCACYCARCAGTTCAAYACMNHSARCNAGYATGGGRCGSYTGACGCTRAAYATYYTGYTGTCBTTYGCRCAGTTYGARCGGGAAGTSACYRGMGAGCGGATTCGRGACAARTTYGCMGCMAGYAARAARAAGGGSCTSTGGATGGGCGGCTKCCCGCCSYTKGGCTAYGAYGTYCARGAYCGCMARYTGGTSRTYAATSARGCCGAGGCGAAGATCGTGCGACGTGTGTTTGCTGAATTCGTGCGGCTGCGTTCCAGTACGGAACTGGTACGCAAGCTGACGGCTGAGGGTGTCACGACCAAGGCGCTGAGGAGCCGGGAAGGTGTTTCTCGCGCTGGCCAGCGCATCGACAAGAAATATCTGCACCGACTCCTGCGCAACCGCTTGTATCGAGGCGAGATCGTCCACAAGGGCATCGCCTACCCCGGCCAGCATTCCGCCATTGTTCCCAAACCTTTATGGGAGAAAGTGCAAGCCATTCTGGCTGAAAACGACAAAGGACAGGGTGCACCGGGCAAGTCACGCGGTCAAACCGAAGCCGTCTTGCGCGGACTGCTCTTTGCGCCGGACGGCGAGCGGATGCAGCCGACCTTTACCCAAAAACCCAACGGCAAGCGCTATCGCTATTACGTCTCGACACGGGATCGGCGCTTTGGCGCGGGCGCAGGCTCGATGGGGATGCTGCCGGCCGCCGAGATCGAAGCGCTGGTGCTCACGCAAGTGCAAGCCGCGCTCGCAGCACCTGAAGTCGTGCAGTCGGCCTGGCAGCGGGTCCAGGAAACCGATCCGCGTATCGAGGAACCGGCCGTGGTGTGCTGCTTGCGGAATCTGTCCACCCTGTGGGCGCAGCTCTTTCCGGCCGAGCAGCAGCGCATCGTGCAACTGTTGATCGAGCGAGTGCAGTTGCGTGAGGGCGGTGTCGATATCCAGTGGCGCGCATCGGGCTGGCAGCAGCTGGCCGGTGAGTTGAGCGCCGGCACCATCGGCGGGGAATTGCGGGCTTGGGAAGCAGGGCGGGCGACAGCATGCGCTTGATTCGGCAGTCGGGTGCGGCTCAACCGCAGCGCATCGTGGAGGCATCGGGCGTGAAATTCACGACTTTTATTCCTGTCCGATTCAAAAAACGGGGCGTGCGCACGGTGATTGTCTCACCCAATGCAGACGCTGTTCAGGCGGGCCCTGCATCGCTCGGCACAATCCCGCCCTCCTGCGATACCGCTTTGCTGATTGCGTTGGGCCGTGCCTTTCATTGGCAAAGATTGCTCGATGAGGGCATCGCGGCGAGCGGCTCGGCAATCGCGCAGCGAGAGGGCTTGCATCCTTCAACCGTTAACGAGTTGCTTCGGTTGAATCTGCTGGCACCCGACATCGTTGAGGCGCTGATTGCAGGCAGGCAGCCGAGAACAATGACGCTGCTATGGTTTCAAAGAAATCCGTTACCTGTGGCGTGGGAAGCCCAGCGGGAGATCGTCAACGGGTTAGGGCGGTAAGGCGTCACATCAAACGACTCAGCATTCAGCGCATCATCCGATAGCCAATTGAGCATAATCAGGCTATGCTCCGCCAATTACTGCAACCCAGTTGAGCCGCATGACAGGAGTGATCGATGTGGAGTAGCGCTGTTTCCCCAGCCCTGAGCGGCAACAACACCCTGTTGCTGGCAGACATTTGCTTAGCGCAGGCCCGCCAGCAAAAGACGGAAGAAAAATTTGAAGCAGCCTTGGGTTGGTACGATCAGGCCAAAGTGATCTTCAAAGGGGTGGCCGCCGCGCACCGGGCGGCACTGTCCTTGTCTCCGTTGAAAGATGCGCTGAGAGCCGCCCGCACGCCACAGACGCCGGAAGAAGACGCGCTGCGCAAGAACATCGCCGAGGTCTATTTCGAGCGCGCCAAAGTCTTAATTAAATTGGGAAATCACGAGAAAGCGCGCACCAGTTACCAAAAAGCGGTTATCTGGGGGCATCTTGAGGCCGAAAATGAGTTGAACCATTTCTTGGAGACCTCGGGTTCCGCGCCAACGGGGCGGCGTGCCGATGCACATCACCGCCTCACTCAGCGGCTTGTGAATATCCCGGTGCCCCCGGCCCTCTACGTCCCCCGTGCGCAGGCGGCCTCCTTACTTAAGCTGCTGAAAGACCATTCAAACGCCCTGATTGAAGTCACAGGCCTCCCAGGCGTCGGTAAAACCACGCTGGTCCAGCACCTGATCCATCAGAACCCCAACGGGTTCTTGGATGCTTATGATCTCGTGGCCTGGATTGACTGCAGCAGTGTGAGCCGTGCGCATGCCGATATCCAAGCCATCGCTCAGGCACTGGGCCATACCGGCCAGGATCCCAAGGCGGCCCTTCGGACTCTGGCTGACTATGGCCGGAAGCACCCTAATGCCCTGCTGATCCTGGACGCCTTGGCCCCTGACGATGCCGATCCCGTATTGGCCTGGTTGAAGCTGTGGCCGGGTCAACTGATCACGACCACGACCCAAGTCCTGACGGGCTCGCTCAGCACTACGCTGGGACGGCCGGGGGTCTCTGTCCCGATTGGCCCCTTTGATTCGGATCAGGCTAAACAACTCGTTCAGCAGCATCTGCCGAAAGAAGACCTCGCCTCGGTGGATTTCACCCCGTTCCTTCAGCTGAGCGGCGGCTTGCCCGGCGTCATGGCCGCGCTGTGCCAATACTTTGAGGCGGCGATTGTGCGGTTTAAGGACTTTGCGGACTTTCTATCCCAACAGACGCGCCATCAAACCCTACAAGACCCTTTACTGGGCCAGATCGCGCAGGCGTGCCTCTCACCGCTGGAAACGGAAGCGGAACAGAACCCGCTCGCAGCACGAGCCTTGGCGCGCTTAAAGCAGGCGGTCTGGCTGGGAGACCACCGCGTCCCCTTTGCGTTTTTTGTGGATGAAAACCAGAACCTTGATGAAGCCGCGATTCAGTTTTTGCACACGAAGAAACTCGCGATCTTGGCAATTGATCGTCAAACGCAAAGTCTGAAACTGAGCGGGGCCTTTCTGGGGGTGCTGCAACAGCGGTATCAAGCAGAACAAACTCGCTGGGTGACCCAGAATATCGAGCGACTGACTGAGGTCTTCAGCTATCTGACCGATAACGACAGCCCCGGCGGTCGCCGGTGTCAGCCTAAGGACCTCAGCCCCTATACGGATCTCGTGCACACGCTGCTGTTTGAAACCCTTCCGCACGTGTCGCTGCCCGAAGACAAAGGCTTGTTGCATCAGCGGCTGGCTTTAGGCAGCAGTCTGGCCCGACTCTACTACCTGCATCATGGCGAACTCAAGCTCGCACACGAGTGTCTTCAGAAGGCACAGAAGGGGTTTAAACACGGCCTTTCTAAGGATGTCATCGCCGTGTTTGAAGAGAAGCCAGAGGACTTTACTCGGCCGACCGTGTCCGCAGAAGAGCGCGCCCTACTCAAGCTCTACGCCCAAGAGTACCTGTATCAGCAGGCGACCCTCGCCTCCCAATTGGTCCCCAGAGGCCAGATCGCGCCTGAAATTATCCAAAATTTCGAGCGCAGCGTTCACATTCAAAGAAATCTAGGTTCGGAGGGCGATCCTGAATCCATCGCCTACACGCTGCGCAATCTCACCCGTGCGCTTAGAAAGCAAGGCCGCTTGATTGATGCGCTCGATGAGTATGACGCACTGAAAGACTGGATCGATCAACATCCGGACGTGTTCGATGAACGCTCAGCCGCCGAGCTGCTGGTGGATCAAGGCATTATCCAAAAGGAGTGGGAAGATGCTAAGCCGGAAGGGGAGAGAAACTATCAAGGTGCCATTGATACGCTGCTTGAAACCCAGCACGTGTATCTGAAACACGAACAGAGCAGTCGGCCGGCTTTGAGCGTGTTGTCCATCTACCTTGGGGAAGCGACTCTGTCGGCAGGCGACTTTGAAGCCAGCCTCACGCACACCTTTCGGATTCTGCATTACGACCCACAGAGCCGATGGAAACAGGCGAGGGCCTATTTTAATCTCGCCAAGGCCTTTCATGCGGCGGGGTATCTGGCGTTAGCCAAGTGCACTGTCGATAAAGCGTTGCCCCTGCAGATCGACGCCTATCAGGCCACCACCGAAGCGTTGCGTCTCAAGATAGAGCAAGGGCTGCTTCAGCGGCATCAAACCTCTTCATCGGGGCCTACGGCGACGGGCCAAGACCTGGAAACCTTAAAGACCGATTGCGAAGCGACCCTGCTGAGTAGCAGCCAGCCGCCGAAGACCCTGACCCTGTCCGATATCGAGACCGCCGAGTCCGCGCTCTATGCAGGCTTCAGACGGCAGCATTCCAAAGAATCACTGGAAGTGGAAAAAGCCAAGCTGAACCAGCAGCAGGCTGATTTGGAAGCGCAGGAAAAAGCCCAGGCGGATAAGCAGGCGCTTCAGAAAGCACAGGATGACGCCTGGTACCGAAGCTTTGCGCAGCGGATCGATCTTTCCGCGCCGGAAAATCGAAACGCCGGGATTTTTGCGCATCAGTTCAAAGAGGCGCTGCTGCATCAAATCGTTCAAAAAATCCGACTGGCCAACGGTGAAGACATGCCGATGGGTAAAACGGATCTCGCGGAAGGGCTGATCCAGGCCGTCTCGGGTGCGCTGCCACAAATAACCGTCAGCGCGGGTGTCGTGCAGGGCACGATTGATCTCCCCGCCATTGTACAGGGGGTGACCCAAACCCTTGCAGATCGTCATCGCCAAAACAAGCAAAGCGGGGCGCAGCGGGTCTCGGAATTTGTCCGGCAGCAGCCGATGGAAAGCGCCCAAGACGTATGCACGCGCATAAAGCAGCAGATTCAGACGATGGCCCACTATGCGGCGCGCTGCTATCAGCCGGTGCTCTGCAACATCGAAGCGCTGCAGGATATCCAGACGCTCGCGGACACTGGGGTAAAGCGGGTGATGGAAACGCTTAAAACCGGCAAGCCCCATACCCTGTCTGATCAGGAACTGGTGATCCTGGCCTTGATGACGGGCAAGGCGAATACAAGGTTGCATCAGCCCAAAACCGGAGAACGCACGTTGCCTCTGAAGGAGACCTTAAGTGTGAACGGCTTTTTTGGAAAGCCGGGCATTCAGGTCGACACCGAAGAAGGCCAGGCACCGAAGCGGTATCTGTCGTCCAACAAGGCGCGTCCCCGTGTCTACGGCTGGCGGTATGGGTCACTGTTTGAAGTGCGCACCCGGCCGTATCAGGGACCGTTCGATCACGAGGACGAGACCCACGGGGCAGAGGATCAGAGCCGCTGTGAGGTGATGTAGCGCGCGCGGTTTCAAGCATGGGTTTGAAATAGAAAGGTCAAATAGGGGGACTTGCACTGATGTTTAATATTTCTTCTTCCCAGGTACTGTCAGGCAACAACGCGCTCGTGCTGGCGCAAAGTTACGTGGATCAGGTCCGTCAGCAAACGAAAGCCGGGCATTTGGATGTTGCGTTTTTCTTGTGTGATCAAGCAAAGGTGACCTTTGAAAATATTGCCAACGAGCACCGAGTTGTACTCTTATCCGAATTGAAGAGCATCCTTAAAAAGGCATACGTACCCCAAACCCACGAAGAAGAGGCGCTGCGCCAACGCATCGCCGAAGTCTATTTCGAGCGGGCAGAAGTGTTAACCCAATTGGGGCAGCACAATAAAGCGCAGGCCAGTCTCAACAAAGCAAGCGCTTGGGGTTATTCGGAGACAGCCTCTCAATCGACCACCTCTCTCTCCTTGCCATCTGTCGCCCCTTCTCGCAGCAGCCGGCCCAGCACACCGACCTTCGCTCAGAACACCACTGAGGCTGCATCGGAAAAGTACCCCCAGCTCGACCACTTCTTCACGCAAACCTTAGAAACCCTCCAGCACAGTTTCCAGAAACTGCAGCTACTCGAAGTCCTACCCAGCGTCTTTCTCGTCTACGCCCATGACAATCCCAGCCAGGGAATCGCAGACGCTGAGACCGCCAAATTTCTGATCCAGCAGCTTAAAACCTTGGATTTTCCGCTCTATTCCGATCAAACCCCCAAAGGACATGGCGCTGTGCATTCAGGCCGACCGGAGGACGCCGCCCGCATCGACGATATCCTGACGAATCAATTCTGTCTCCTGCCGACGGCGGTGGGAGCGGTGAAACCGGTCGACAGCGTCATCGTCTGCGGTTCGCAGGTCTTGGGTGCCTACCTAAAATGGACGCATTATGGGGCTTATTGTCAGGCGCTTAAGGCCGCCTACGGCATTGGCCAGCAGAATCCCGCGCAGGGAGAGGCCGAGCTGCGGAAGGTAGTCAATGACTATGCCAAAAAGGACAGCTTCCATCATGTCCTGACGGAAATGGCCTTTCTGAAACTCCGGACCGAGTATATCAACCAACACGGCATCCTGCCGGTGGCCTTGTATCCGGATGCGTATGAAAGCTGCTTTCAGGAGATCGTCGAGGCGACGGTCGTTCGGATCGAAGATCTGGCGCGTCTTGCGACGCAATCTGCAGATAGGTCGCACCAGGGCCGGCATCGAGTGTTCTTTAAGGTGCTGGAGCGGCTGCTGGCCCGAAACGACACCGAGGCCGTCCTGCGAGGTTTCTGGGGGGGCTATGACCAACTGGTCAAGCAGCCCAACGAGTCCCAGAACACGGTCAAGCTATGGGAAGCGCTCCACAGTGCTCTGGAAACGATCCGAGGCCGTATCGATCAGGAAACGCTCCAAAAAGCCTTACGTCAATCGATCACCCTGGATCGGCTGGCGATCCAACGGCTGTCCGGCCCCCCTTTATCCATGAAGCAGTGCTACATCAATCTGGCGGTCATCGAACGGGAAAAAGCGCGGAAGGAAGAGAAAGACGGCAAACAAGATAAAGAAGACAAAGCCCTGAACGTTTTTCATCGTCCGCCCAGTTACGAAGCCATCGACTCCGACAAGCAGAAATTGCTGCCTTTAGAGGCGCTGTTTGATGAACGTGAACTGGAAGGGAGCAAAGGCAAAGCTTCGCCCCAGCGGATTCTGATCCGGGGCCGGGCCGGGGTCGGTAAAACCACCTTGTCCAAGAAAATCGTCTACGAGTACATGCAAAAGGAGAAATGGCGGGATCGCTTTGATTGGCTATTGCGGATTCCTCTACGCCATCTCAAGGGCAAGCAAAGCTGTGATTTGGAAACACTGTTCCAGGAACTCTATTTTCAGCACCACCCCAAGGGCCGTGATTTGGCCAGGACGCTAAGAGAGCAGGTCGAGGGCTCTGCTAAGGATAAAACGCTCTTCATCATGGACGGCTTCGATGAAATCGCACAGGAATGGGCCTCGAATACCCCGATGGCAAGATTCCTGAGAAACTTGCTTAATCAACCGGCGGTGCTGATCACCTCCCGGCCTTTTGTGGATCTGAAAGAGGCCGATCCGATGGATTTGGAACTGGAGACGGTGGGCTTTAGTCCAGAAGACGTCACGGCCTATCTTGACAATAAAGACATCGTGCCCGCTCAGCAGGCCACCCAGATCAAACAACTAATCCAGAACAATCCTTTCGTTCAGGGACTGGTCAATGTGCCGATCCAGCTCGACAGCCTGTGCTACAGCTGGGAGGAAGTGCAGCAGCGGATGCAGGGCGGGAAGCAAAACGCGCTCACGATCACCGGCTTATACCAAGCGATGATGATGAAATTATGGCGCAAGGATATCCTCCGTTTGGAAAAGTCAGAAGCGGGAAGACCCTTAAGCACTGAAACGATTTACGCACTCAGGAAAATGTCGCGTATTGAACAAGTGGTTCAATCGGAGAATGATTTTCTAGCAGCCCTAGCGTTTAAAGGCTTACAAGAGAACCGAATCGAATTTGATACGCCTTACCTGGATGCCCTGATTGAACAGCTTGCCCAGGAAAGGATTCCCATACCGATCACGCTGGAAAGCAATCTGAAAAAGCTCTCTTTCCTGCATAGCGAGGATACAGGAAAGCACGACCGCAGCGTCCACTTCATGCATCTGACCTTTCAAGAATACTTTGCCGCCCAATATTTTGTCCGCCATTGGGAAGCCGGACAGACACTGCCGCTCTGGGATACCCCACTGAATCGGTGGACTACCCCTCAAGATTTTCTGCAGCAACACAAATACAACCCCCGCTATGAAATCTTCTGGTGGTTTGTCTCAGGTCTCCTGCGCGGCCCCGCGCTGAACCGATTTTTTGAAGCACTGGAAGCGCAGCCCCGGGATCTGATCGGCCCGCATCACCAGCGCCTGATGATGTCCTGCTTGCAGGAGGCTTCTCGTGAGTCGGTGTTTGGATTGAAATCTGAGATTAGAAAAACGCTGGAGCAGCGTTTAGGGCAATGGTTGACCTTGGAGATAGACAAGCTAGAGCAGTATGAGACCAGCATCTTGGCGTGCTCGCCGGCGTTTCCAGAAGAACTGTTGTTGTCGTTTTTAAAGAAAGCGACCTCATCGAAGGGAAAACAGGCTGTGTTGCAAGCATTAGGGCAGCGCTCCGGCTTATCTGAAGATGCCCTCAACGCCTTGATCCAGGCGCTCGGAGATGAGGACCGCGATGTGAGGCGTTCCGCAGCTTCGGCCCTGGGCCAGCAGTCGTCTGGCGATGCTGTCAACGCCTTGATCAAAGCGCTCGGAGATAAGGACGTCTATGTGAGGAAGTCCGCAGCTTCGGCCCTGGACCGGCAGTCGAACTTGTCTGTCGATGCCGTCAACGCCTTGATCCAAGTGCTCGAAGATAAAGATCAGGACGACTCTGTGAGGGAGTCCGCAGCGAAGGCCCTGGGCCAGCAGTCGAACTTGCCTGTCGAGGCCGTCAACGCCTTGATCCAAGCGCTCGGAGATAAGGACGTCTATGTGAGGAAGTCCGCAGCGACAGCTCTGGGCCAGCAGTCGAACCTGTCTGTAGCTGCCGTCAACGCCTTGATCCAGGCGCTCGAAAATAAGGACAGCGATGTGAGGCGTTCCGCAGCTTCGGCCCTGGGCCAGCCGTCGAACCTCTCTGTCGAGGTTGTCAACGCCTTGATCAAAGCGCTCGGAGATAAGGACGTCTATGTGAGGAAGTCCGCAGCTTTTGCCCTGGACCGGCAGTCGAACTTGTCTGTCGATGCTGTCAACGCCTTGATCCAAGTGCTCGAAGATAAGGACGTCTATGTGAGGCAGTATGCAGCGAAGGCCTTGGGCAAGCAGTCGTCTGTCGATGCCGTCAACGCCTTGATCCAGGCGCTCGAAAATAAGGACGTCTATGTGAGGCAGTA
>LXRJ01000345.1 GCA_001684025.1 Candidatus Glomeribacter gigasporarum
AAATAAAGATAATTAAATTTTTTTATATAATAAATATATATATATATATATATATAATATTATATATTATTCATATTATATTTATTAAATTAAATAAAATTATTTTATAGATTATCTTTTTTTATCAAAGATATTTTTTAAAATATATATTTAAAGAATAATAAAAAATTTATTTATAAAAATCAAGTATATATTTGGACAAGAATCTGTGCATGTACTTGAAGAGTGTGAATTAATAAAGTTATACTTAGAGAGGTTTGACTGCATAAATAATTTATATAATTTAAATAATAGATAAAGTTTTTAATTTAAAATTTAGTTACTTTAATATTTTAACAAAATAAATTTAAATTTATTTTAATAGATTTATAAAAAATAAACTAATAAAAAATATATTTTTACATAGACTCTTACCCAATCTAATATTTAATTTTAACTAATACAAATTTAATTTGAAACACAATATGTGCATAATTGTGCTGTTATATATGATGCTTTTTGATCAATAATCTAAATTTTATTATATTTTATTTATTATAAATTAATAACAACAATTATTTTTTTAAAATTAGCCCTAAGATTTAGAGCTAGATAAAATAAAGCATCAGGAAATATTGGCCAGTAATAATAATGTTAATAAACTACTTACATATGTACAGTATTTAATTAAAGTTTTTAATGATGAAATATTAAAAAGAAAACTCTAACAATAAATTTATTTAAATATTTAGATAGGTTTATATTACATAAATAATATTAATTTATAGATAAGAGCTACTAAAAAAAAAAAAACAAGATTTTAGGCTTTAAATTTTCAAGGCTGAATTTATTTACTTCGAAGTTCCAAAAGCCGGAAATCTAATTTTCTTTAATAGCATGCTGTGCTTAATAGCCACATGCAAAATATTTTGATTTACTA
>LXRJ01000346.1 GCA_001684025.1 Candidatus Glomeribacter gigasporarum
TTTCCTCTTTACGAACCATTTTTGCCATCTAATCTAAAATGTGTGGTGAGAGCCTAATCTCGCGCTTTCAAGCGAGATTCACACTTCTTATGAAGAAGTGATCTTTTGTTCTTAAGAATCTTTTACTTGACCTGGCCTGGAGACGAGTCTTTCCCTATTCAGTAGTCAAGAAGGCGTTCGACAGGGTAAGCAAAGAAAAGAAGCACGATTAGTTTTGGAACACAAAAGGCATCATTTCTTATCATCTATTTATGACGTTGATTGACGAACCAGAATTGCTCCTGCATCCCTCCTATATTGAAGATGTAGCAGAATCAATCAAGAAGCTCAGAGGAAACCATATCACAACAATTTTACTACTCACTCTCCAGCTGTCCCACTTTCTTCGGGAAGAGGAAACAGTAAGCCTAGTCGTAATGCAGAAGGAAGAAGAAGGCGAAAGGAAAGGGTAATCCGGGGGGATTTTACTCTGCTATAGGTGAGGCACATTAAGAGGGATATAGGACTCGAACCTATTACTTACATCTTGTAAGGATGCCACTCTACCTTATGAGTTAATCCCTCTTTGGCTTACCTAGATTCAGCTCTTCCTCTCTTTCCTCTTCCCATACTTCCAGTATCGTTCTTTTTAACCGAGTGGAAGTAATGAAGTGTTCTCAAGAAGAGTATGACGTTACTCAAGGATGCTTCCCTATCACAAAGAAAGATAAGCTTAAGCCAAAGTCGTCGACTTTATTAAGTATATCTAAGTTAATACATGTGGGAATAACAAGATTACATCAATCAATACAATAAGATTGCGTCAGTCMTTCKCTAAAATAGTGATAGTCGTAATAAACCTCAAGGATGGAATCTCTATCACTAAAGTGGCTATCGCCATTACTAAGATAGCTGTCGCTAAACCATGAGGCTTCATCA
>LXRJ01000348.1 GCA_001684025.1 Candidatus Glomeribacter gigasporarum
CAGCGAGCCTTGCGGCTCCCTCTGCTTGGCCGCCATAAAGGGCACACCAAAGCGAACAAAAAAGCCGCAAACATTGCGTGTGCGGCTCTTCGCCGCTCCATTTCGGGCTTCCACCCCCGACTGCTTTTGTATCAGCAGTAAAAACAGCATAGTCCTTGGATGTGAAAGGTGTCAATATTGCTTGATATCTGGTATCTTTTCGGATACAATACGTTCTATGAACATTTTCCATCGCACCGTTGAATTTGATGCATGGTTTTCCAATCTCAAAGACAAAATTGGCAAAGCGCGCATCATTCAACGGCTGGACTCTGCCGCCGCTGGCAACTTTGGCGATTGCATTCCGGTGGGAGAGGGTGTTTCTGAGATGCGCGTCCATGTTGGGCCTGGTTATCGGGTGTATTACACGCGCACTGGCGAAGTCGTCTATCTGCTGCTGATAGGCGGTAATAAATCCAGCCAGCAACGCGACATCAAGCGAGCCATTGAAATCGCTCGCACTCTGAGAAAAGGTTAGACCATGAACACTGAAACTGCGCTTTTCGATGCTGCTGATTACTTGGACGATGATGAAACTATTGCGGAATACTTGACGGCGGCTTTGGAAGACCCCAATCCAGACATGTTCCTCGTAGCGGTGAAAAACATTGCCCGTGCGCGTGGCATGAGGCAGTTGGCTAAAGACACTCACCTCGGACGCGAAAGTCTTTACAAGGCGCTTTCTTCGGGCGCGAAGCCTCGTTACGACACCGTATTGAAAGTGGTTCGCGCACTCGGAATAAAACTGCACGCCTCGCCACAGAGCGCTCATGCCTGAGAAATGGTGCTTGTAGCGCTCTAACATTCCCCACTTCCTATTTTTCGACCAGAAATAAGGCATCGCTCACCCCTCATGCCGCCTGCCGA
>LXRJ01000349.1 GCA_001684025.1 Candidatus Glomeribacter gigasporarum
GAGAAATCCGCAGCAACAGATAGGCTTCAGTCTAATACTGCTGAGTCATTCCTTTACTCTAGCCAGTCCCAGGGGTTCACTCCATTGTTTTTTGTCCTCCCTGTTTTCGTCCTTTTTACCCTCCTTCAATCGCCAGCTTTTGTTGCCTGTTTCCAGAACCAGACAATGGTGTGTGAAACGGTCAATGATGGTTTTAGTCATCTTGGTGTTAGCGAAGACGTCTGCCCACTCTTCAAAGTTGAGGTGAGTGGTGATCAGGACCGACACCTTCTCATACAGATTGGACAGCAGCTCAAAGAGCAGTGGGCTGGCCTTTGGGTCAATCGGCACGTACCCCATTTCATCAATCACAATGAAATGGAAGTGAGCCAAGCGGTTCATCCAGCTGGCTGTGAAGTTGTGGGCTTCTGCGTTAAGCAAGGCGCGAGCCAGGTCAATGAACTTGAAGCAGCGGACGCGGCTCTGATGTTGCAGAGCGTGATAGGCGAGGCCAAGGGCCAGGTGAGATTTGCCTGAGCCTGAGCCGCCCACGATGAGCACATTTTCATGGTTGCCTATAAATAACACATGAAGGCAGAAAGCTATACCGCATCCGCGCGTTGAGAGAGTTCAGAGGCTTTGAAACCGGTGAACTCGGCGGCTATATCGAAAAAGAAGAAAACCTGAGTCATGAAGGCAATGCGTGGGTGTGCGGCAATGCGGGATCAAAAGCGACGCTTCATTCAAATCGGCATGAATCCGATCCACTTTCGGCGTAGTCACATGAACAATGCAATAACCGGAGCAAAAGCATGAACAAGCACTATGAATTCCTGAAAGACGACTTTATTGAAGTGTAAGCGTCCGGTTAAAAGCCTTGTATAAAAGCAGGCTTTAGATCATCAGAATAGGTGTCCA
>LXRJ01000353.1 GCA_001684025.1 Candidatus Glomeribacter gigasporarum
GCATCGTACTTGAGTGGGACTGGTTGGACTGTATTACTCATATGCTGTCCCTGTATGGTAACATACGGTTAAGAAACTCCACTCGATGCGGGGAGTTCCCCAACCCCTAAGGAGAGAACTACTGATAGCCTGGATTGGAATCGTCATTCTGAGCCTCATCCGGATTTAAGTGCAGCTTCGGATGATACTAATCAGCTATTATGTCATAAAGTGATCGACAAGGGGAATATCCGCCTGTGAGACTGCTAACCTCTCACATCAGAGACCCTACGTGGAGCAACCAGGTGCTAGAGATTGGTTTTCACAATGGCTAGTAGGCTTTAGCCTAGGTCGATTTCGCTCCTGGCAACATAGGCGTCGCATGGTAGCAAGGGCGAAAAGCGATGCTATCATCATAAAAGGTGGTTCTTATTTGTCTTTTGAGATAGAATATCTCATTCTTGAGTATATCAACTCCAATATTGTTGTGGTAAAAAGAATCCTCACAGCGGAGGGGGTAGATTATTCTGAATAATCAGAGAGAGAATTCTCTTGAAAGAATTGGTTCTTCCTATCTTCGATAAGTATCCTTTGTGGACCTCCAAGTAGTATGATTCTATCCCTATTTAAGGAAGGTATAGAAATACTGGAGGATTCTATCAATCCCTGAGAAAGTAATCAAAATAAGAAGTAGAGCAAGTGATGTGGACGCAATATCTCCTGCTTGGAATGTAACCAGTTACCCTTTGAAATTGTTGGTCATGCTTGCGGCTTGATATGGATGGTAGCATAGCAACCATAGCAAGCATAGCAAAACCAGTGATGCCCATTGCCTTAAGAGGGCGGCCCCCAAGCCTATGGCTCGAGTGTGCCAGTCGACCCAGAGCTT
>LXRJ01000380.1 GCA_001684025.1 Candidatus Glomeribacter gigasporarum
GTSGCCCCCCNTGCCGCTGGCAACCCGCACGCGGCTGGCCAACATCGGTCAGCGCACTTCCAAGATTCGGGCGCAGCGAGATCCAGGCGTGTATCTCGCGCCCGGCACGGTGCTGTTGCGCGAATGCGAGGGCAGAGAATACCGCGTGACGGTCACGCCGAGCGGTCAGTATGCGCTGAACGGCCAGGTGTTCAAAAGCCTGTCGGCGGCAGCGCGGCACATCACCGGCACCCAATGGTCGGGGCCGGCCTTCTTTGGGGTCAAGGCATGAGCACCCCAGCGCCTAAGCGTTGCGCGATCTATACGCGCAAATCTACAGAAGAAGGATTAGAACAGGACTACAATTCGCTGGAAGCACAACGGGATGCCGCGAGAGCCTTTATTGCTAGCCAAAAGCAGGAAGGCTGGATTGTGGCCGAGGATCGCTACGATGACGGCGGCTATTCCGGCGGCACGATGGAGCGCCCGGCCTTGAAGCGCCTGCTGACGGATATCGAGACGGGCCAGATCAATATCGTCTTGGTCTACAAGATCGACCGCCTGACACGATCCTTGATAGACTTCTCCAAAATCATCGATATTTTTGACCGGCATAACGTCTCTTTCGTGGCCGTCACTCAACAGTTCAATACCTTTAGCAGCATGGGCCGGCTGACGCTGAACATTCTGCTGTCTTTCGCCCAGTTCGAGCGGGAAGTGACCGGAGAGCGAATCAGAAGATAAAATGATGTAAATCAATATGTTACAGTATTTTATATTCCGCAAAAGCATATTTCAT
>LXRJ01000390.1 GCA_001684025.1 Candidatus Glomeribacter gigasporarum
TTCTTTTTTTTCTTTTTTTTTTCTTTTNGTTTTTTTCGTTTTTTTTMTTTCTTTTTTTTTMTTTCTTTTTTTTCTTTTCTTYTAAAATTATTTTTTGCATTTTGTGTTGCTTGTATTTTATCACATGTAATTTGTGCTATTTGTATTTTGTTGTAAGTAGTAATTGTAATAAAATGTTTATTAAATAAAATTGCATTAATAAATTTGATATTTTTATTTGCCGAATTTATATATAATACATAAAATTTGACTTGCAAATGTATCGTGTAACTATTATATATTTGTATTATATAGATATATTYGATAYATATCRTTAGCTATCGATTTCTATATAATGGCTATATATCGATTATAATCTTAATCRATTTTTATCGTTTGATAATTAACCGGATATATACCGATATATATCATAATCGATGATAATCGGCAGGGGGGATTAAAATCGATATATATCCTTGGRGCTAGTAATCGATATATATCTATATATAAATTTTGCTGATGTAAGGTACTGTAATGCAACAAAGTTTTAAAATTAAACTTTGGTTGTGTAATACTTATACTTTGCATACCTTTTCATGTAACCTTATAATAGTCTATGTGAAGTTTAAAAAACACTTTAATTAAACTTGATATTGTTATACTACATATCTTAAAATAGTATATAGCCTATTTAAAGTCTATTTATAAATATATATAGAACATTATGTATTTTAGTTAAAGAGAGATCTTTCTTGAGTTAGATATTTAGTCT
>LXRJ01000407.1 GCA_001684025.1 Candidatus Glomeribacter gigasporarum
TTTTTTCTAAATGTAACGACTTTAAAACGTCAAGAAGTTAAAGCATCACAACTTCATAACTTCATGATAGCATGCGCTGATGAAGACATTGGCCTTTCTCAGTCAGAAGGGCGGCAGCGGAAAAACGACCCTTGCCGTTCATACAGCCGTAGCCGTGCATGAATCCGGTGAGCGGGTTGCGATCGTGGACACTGACATTCAAAAGAGCGCCACAATATGGGGCAATGCGCGCCATGAAGATGCGCCAATCATAGCGACTGCCGCTGCCGCTGATCTTGCCGAGGTCTTAAAAGCGGCCAGACAAGACAACATGACGTTTGTCATTGTCGATACCGCGCCTCATGCTGCGCCGGATGCCGCCCGTATTGCCAAGGCCGTGGACTTGGTTGCGATTCCATGTCGCCCGACTGCGTTTGACCTAGCAGCAGTGGGTAGCGCTGTAGAAATTGTAAAAGCGGCAAAGGCGCGTGGTGTCTTTGTGCTCTCAGCTTGTCCGTTTCGCTCGCCAGAGATTGCCGAAGCGAGAGCCATGCTGGCTGATTACGGGCTACCTTTAGCGCCTGTTGAAATCACCGACCGACGCGCATTTGCGCGGGCAGTTGCCACTGGCCGCGCTGTGACGGAGTTCGATAGCGCGGGTATGTCACCATCGGATGTAAATTGACACAGGTCAGCGATTGAAAATGGATACACCGAG
>LXRJ01000414.1 GCA_001684025.1 Candidatus Glomeribacter gigasporarum
TGGTGTATCATWATWRTATTGTTACAAGTGGACTGTAGCCTTCTTAATACAGCACAAGTAACAAAGCACACAGCTACAGGGATCCGTTGCGATAATGTAGCGGTGTGGAAGTGGAATATTACACTCACTAAGGGCAGTTCGGGAGAGGATATATTATTAAGAAAGATATAATTTATTTACTTCAAGAATGCTTTAATTACAAGACTATACAAAGGTTTCTATTCCTAAGTAATTCTCTAACTAAAGGGTGTCTGGATCTTGTTYCTAACTTGGGGAAAATAGGAGGGTTTTTATATCTTTTTCTTTACTAATTAAACTATTAATAGTAGCAGTAGAATGGTCGCCATATGGTGATAAACAGGTGGTAATCAAAGGTCAACATGTGGTGAYRATCAAAGGTYAACATGTGTTGATGAACGGTCGATGATCAAAGGTCAACATGTGTTGATGAACGGTCGATGATCAAAGGTCAACATGTGTTGATAAACAGTAAGTGTTTATCAATTGCTACATGTAACTATTAACGATAATCCTATAATATTAATGCTAATAATAGTAATAAAATACAAATAATAAAAATGCTAATAATTTAAATAATACTAATAATAATAATAACAATAATAATAAAATAAAGAAACTCGTTCTATAACAWTATMDTVBNATDWATNAATTNNSYYMAKAATTGT
>LXRJ01000416.1 GCA_001684025.1 Candidatus Glomeribacter gigasporarum
TTGGGCCACTCTGAAAACCACGTGGAGGGTAGTTTGACTATTAGAATTAGAAAGGGTGCGAGCAATGCCGTTGGCCATGCAAACTACCCTCCACGTGGTTTTCAGAGTGGCCCAACATACCAAAGATTAGTGCTCATTACTAAAGTACTGAATTTTTGGTATGTTGGGCCACTCTGAAAACCACGTGGAGGGTAGTTTGACTATTAGAATTAGAAAGGGTGCGAGCAATGCCGTTGGCCATGCAAACTACCCTCCACGTGGTTTTCAGAGTGGCCCAACATACCAAAGATTAGTGCTCATTACTAAAGTACTGAATTTTTGGTATGTTGGGCCACTCTGAAAGGCTTGCAAGGAACATATATGTGGAAAGCAATCGGCATTCTGTGTATATACTGTTACCAAAAAGACATAGTCACTATTCTTATCCCTCATTTCGTATCCGTATCCTTACCCTCTACAATCTCAAAAAGCAAAAGATTTGGAGGTTTTCAAGACTGTAGCCTTGATGATGCAAAGGAAGGAGCATCTGGGGCGGGCAAGGCCCCGAAGGATTTTAACGTATCCTTGTAATTCAGGCGGGGATGAATAAAGGAAGAACCACTAACGATTAACTGCTTTGGGTATTTAGGGATGCTCTAGCCATAGGCTCCTAAGAGGATTTCCTTCTCTTTTGAATGTCACTGT
>LXRJ01000017.1 GCA_001684025.1 Candidatus Glomeribacter gigasporarum
CGCACCGCTGGGTCGATCTATACCCATAAGACGCAGTTCAATCCGGAGCGGCTCGCAATGGGGTTGATTTGAATCATAGAATCTCTGCGCGTAGCGAGAGCGCCGCATCCATCGCATCCGCGGCGCGCGCATGTATTGTCCACTTCCAGCAAGCGGCGCGCGCTGCGCTGCGCGAGCGGTGTTTGCGCGATGCATTCGGGCAGCAAGTCGAAGTCGAAGTTAAACAGGGTAAACATGCAGAGAAGTTAAAAGACAAGTGTTGCGGCTATGGTGGAATATATTTATTTGCCGCGCAGAAAGAGCCGGTCCAAATCGGGCAGAGACAATTGATACCAGGTTGGACGGCCATGATTGCATTGATTGGCGCGTTCGGTCGCTTCCATCTGGCGCAATAATGCATTCATTTCGTCCAGACTGAGACACCGGTTTGCGCGTACCGCGTGATGACACGCCAATGTGCTGAGCAATTCGTGCTGATGCTCAGTCAGCGCGCGCGAGCCGCCCCACTGGTCTAAATCGTGCAATACGGCGCGCACCAGCGCGTCCAATTCCGCTTCCTTGAGCAACGCGGGCACCGCACGGACTGCAAGGGTCGTGGGCGATTGCGGGGCGATATCGAAGCCCAATTCAGCCAACAGTGCGCGGCACTCTTCGGCAATGCCCATTTCAACGCTGCTTACCGGCATCGAATGCGGAATCAACAGGGTTTGCACCGCGACCGTGCGCGCCGCGCGCGCCGCTTTGAATTGTTCATACAGAATCCGCTCGTGCGCGGCGTGCATATCGACCAGCACTAAACCGCGCGCATTTTGCGCAAGGATATAAATCCCGTGCAGTTGGCCGAGCGCAAAACCGAGCGGATGTGCATCATCGTCAGTGATTGCCAGGTGGACGGCCTGCGCAGCGCTGGCAGGCGCCATTTCCGCCCGCGCATCTGAATGACCGGATAAGTGGGCTTGATCTAGAGCGGGCGGTGTAGAACGCCGCCCAAACAATAGATCATATTGCGTAAGCGGCTGCGCAACCGTGGCTGCGCGCGCGCCGGACGTGCTCTGCCCAAACTGCCCTTGCGATGACCTGTGCGTACCGCTCGCGCCAGATGGAGCGCTCAAAGACACGCACCCGTTCGGCAGGGAATCTGCGTTAATCCGCGCCGTATGTCCGCCAACCGTGGCGGATGTGGCTCCGCCCGCGCCTTGCGCGAGTGCGCGCGCGAGCGCGTGAAAGATAAATTGATGAACCGTGTGCGCATCTCGAAAACGCACTTCCGTCTTCGCCGGATGCACATTGACATCGACCGCTTGAGGCGGCAGTTCAAGAAACAGGACAAAGGCCGGATGACGTTCGCCGTGCAGCACATCTTGATAGGCGGCGCGCACTGCGTGCGCAAGCACCTTGTCGCGCACCACGCGCCCGTTCACAAAAAAATACTGTTGATCAGCGCGGGCGCGGCTGAGGGCGGGCAACCCGATCAAGCCGCGCAGATGGAGAGTACCGACACGCGCTTCAAGCGGCACGTGCGCGCTTGTAAAAGATTCGCCCAAAATACTTGAGATGCGCGTTGCCGCATCGCTGGCCTTCCAGTGCAAAATCGCGCGGCCATGATGCGAGATTGAGAGGGTGACATCCGGCCGCGCGAGCGCGGCGCGGCGCAGCGCCTCTAAACAATGGCCCAATTCAACGGATTCGCTTTTCAGGAATTTCCGGCGCGCGGGGGTATTGAAATACAGTTCGCGTACTTCAACCGTGGTTCCGACCGCGCCGGCTGCGGGTTTACACACGCCCGTATGGGCATCGATTGAGCTTGCATGCGGGGTGGTTGCAGTGCGGCTGGCGATCGATAGCTGTGCAACGGAGGCGATTGCAGCCAGCGCTTCGCCGCGAAACCCGAGCGTGTGGACAGCCTCCAGTTCAGCGAGCGAGCGAATTTTGCTGGTCGCATGGCGCGCTAAGGCGAGCGGCAATTCATCCGCGGGAATGCCGCCGCCGTCGTCGGCAATGACGATTCTTTTAACGCCTCCGGCGTCCAACATCACGCGCAGCGTGCGCGCGCCCGCATCGAGCGCGTTTTCAACCAGCTCTTTGATGACCGACGCGGGCCGTTCGACCACTTCTCCCGCGGCAATTTGGCTCACCAATAGCTCGGGAAGAACAGTGATTGGCCGCACAAGGGGCGGCGTGGGGGGTAGAGGGTTAGATGAATCGGACATAGACCGATTATAGCGAGCTGGTCGTTTTCTTCACGGCTGAAATAAATAAGAGTTTCCGTTTTATGTAGCGCAAAATACGCATTGCTTCAATAGACATTTTATGGAGAACAAAAAATGGCGATTCCTGATTACCAAACGATTATGCTTCCGCTGCTTCAGTTGGCCGGAGACGGAAAAGAACATCGTTTTCGCAATGCGGTCGAACAACTGGCCCTGCAGTTCAAGCTAACAGACGCAGAGCGGGAAGAGAGAGTGCCGAGTGGCAATAGTCCGCTTTTTAACAATCGAGTGAGCTGGGCATGTGCGTACCTTAAACAAGCAAAGCTTTTGTCATCGAAGAATCGGGGGTATTTTCACATCACAGAAACAGGCGCAGCATTACTCGCTCAACGGCCGGATTGCATTAATCGCGCATTGTTAGAAAGTTACGAAGTATTTCGAGCCGCTCGCACGCGCCATCAAGATCAAATCAACACGCAGCAGACAACGGCGTCGCTAGAGCCGCCAAGCGACCAAACGCCGGAAGATATGCTCGCATCAGCGTACCAAGAACTGCGCAAAACGTTAGAAGACGAGTTGCTGGAACAAGTGAAAGCCTGTTCTTCCGCATTTTTCGAGCAGCTAGTAATTGATTTGTTGGTTGCAATGGGCTACGGCGGTTCGCGTCAAGATGCCGGACGCGCGCTGGGGCGCAGCGGCGACGGCGGCATCGATGGCCTTATTAAAGAAGACAAACTTGGTCTGGATGTCCTCTACTTACAAGCTAAACGCTGGGAAGGCACGGTAGGACGGCCTGAGATACAAAAATTCTCGGGCGCGCTGCAAGGTAAACATGCGCATAAAGGCGTCTTTATTACAACATCGAACTTTACACGCGAGGCCGAAGAATTTGCAGCGGTGATTAATAGCAAAATCATATTAATCGACGGCGCATATTTGGCGCGCTTAATGGTTGATCATGGCGTTGGCGTGGTGCGCACCGGCGGATACGAATTGAAGAAAATCGATCTGGACTATTTCGAAGGATAGAACGCTTGTGGACGCCTTACTGCACCTTGCCGCAATGGCGCTCAATATCGACCGGTTTCTGGGCGCCTTCATTCAGGAATATGGCGCTTGGGTTTATCTGGCGCTTTTTTTGATTGTATTTTGCGAAACGGGGCTGGTTATTTTCCCTTTTCTGCCGGGGGATTCGCTCCTGTTTGTCGGCGGCGCATTCTGCGCAACAGGCGTACTGACATTACCCGTTCTGATTGGGCTCTTATTGGTTGCCGCAGTGCTCGGCAATACCTTGAATTACCGGATCGGCGGCCTCATAGGTCCGAAAGTATTTGAATCGAACGGGCGTTTCCTAGATCGCGCGGCGCTGGTTAAGACGCATGACTTTTACCAGCGGCACGGCGGTAAAACGATTGTCCTGGCGCGCTTTATACCGGTGGCGCGCACCTTTGCACCGTTCGTCGCGGGCGTCGGTGATATGGGCTTTGCCCGCTTTCAGTTGTTCAATGTTGTCGGCGCGCTGGCGTGGATTCTAAGTCTTGTCTTGGCCGGCTATTTCTTCGGCAATTTACCCTTCATCCGTCACTACTTAAATATCATCGTGTTGGTGGGAATCAGCGCTGCTACTGTGCCGCTATTGATTGGGACAGTATGGCGAATGCTGATGCGGCGGAATTAAGGGCGGGAATTTCTATTTTCCAATACAAAACCGGCTGAATATTTCTCCCAATAAATCGTCCGGTGTGAATTCGCCGGTAATACTGTTCAGTTGCTGCTGCGCCAGCCGCAGTTCTTCCGCAAAAAGATCAAGTGCCTGTGCATGGTGCGCAGCATGCTCGGCGGCAATGTTCAAATGCTGGCTCGCAGCAGCCAGCGCATCCAGATGTCGCTGCCGGGCAGAATAAACGTTTTCAGACCCGGCCTGCCCGCCTGCCATCTCCAGCAATTGCGCGCGCAGTAAATCAATCCCATCCGCGAATTTTGCCGATAAGCGCACGGTCGGCCCGTTTTTATCTGGGTGTTCTACACAAGGCGCAATCGGCGTCAAATCGGTTTTGTTTAAAACTCGAACCACCGGCACACGAGATGGAAAACGCGCCGCCATCGCTTGATCGTCGGGCGTTGCCCCCGCTGAGGCATCTAGCACATGCAATATGGCGTCTGCGTGTTCGATCTCCCCCCAAGCGCGCGCAATGCCGATCCGTTCAACCTCGTCTTCCGCCGTGCGTAAACCGGCCGTGTCGATGATATGTAAAGGAATGCCTTCAATCTGAATCGTCTGCGTAATTTGGTCGCGCGTCGTTCCGGCAATCGGCGTGACAATCGCCCGCTCGTTGCCTGCCAGCGCGTTCAACAGCGAAGATTTTCCGACGTTTGGCCGGCCGGCAATGACAATCGTCAGCCCTTCGCGCAGCAAAGCCCCCTGCTGCGCATTGCGGCGTATTTCTTCAAGCGCGTTGCGCAAATGCGTCAATTGGCCGTGTGCATCCGCGCGAGACAGAAAATCGATCTCTTCTTCAGGAAAGTCGAGCGTCGCTTCAACCAAAGTACGCAGACGGGTCAATTGCTCGACCAAGGCGTGAACCGCGCGTGAAAACGCGCCTTCGAGCGAGCGTTGCGCACTGCGCGCCGCCGCGAACGTGCTGGCTTCAATCAAATCTGCAACCGCTTCCGCCTGCGCTAGATCGAGCTTGTCATTCAAAAAAGCGCGGCGCGTAAATTCTCCTGGTTCAGCCAACCGCATGCCGAACGCTTGCCCGGCTTCAATGCACCGCTGTACGACGAGTTGCAGAACCATCGGCCCGCCGTGTCCGTGCAATTCAAGCGTGTGTTCGCCGGTATAAGAGCGGGGCGCCGGAAAATACAGGCCAATGCCCCGATCCAGCGCCTTGCCATTGGCATCCAGAAATGGCACATAGCAGGCGCGGCGCGGAACTAGCTGTCGTCTAAAAAGCGCCGCCATCAGCGTGTTCACCGCATGCACATCTTTGCTGCCAAACGAAATTCGGACTACCCCAATCCCGCCTCGCCCAGGTGCAGTTGCAATCGCGGCAATCGGCGCATCCTCTTTAACCGCCATTGAGAAAAATATCGGAAAAATTGAGCATGAATACCACTTCAATATAATAAATTGCGCTTTTATGTTTATTTTTTAAATAAAAAAATTTAAATATAACTTTAAAAATTGAATAATAAGAAGTCTGCGTATTGCAGAATTTAAGTTATGCCAACTGCTAAAGAAAAATTGGATTTTTCAGCGCGTTTAAGATTTGCTCTGAAAAAAAGCGCTCAGCCCATTAAAGGTGCGACCGACTTAGCGCGTCTTTTCAACTTAAAACACAGCGCCAGCGCGGGCATCACCGTCCAAACGACACATAAATGGCTGACCGGACGCGCGATTCCAACCAAAGATAAAATCGAAACACTGTCTGAATGGCTAGGAGTCAATTCGCACTGGCTGCATTACGGCCCGCCTCCGAGCGACTCTTTCCAATCCAAATCGAAAGACACCCAACTGAGTCAACTCAAATATCCCTCTCCGCCAGAAGTGCTTTTACTGGCTAAAAAGATCGAGGCATTACCGGATCATCAACGGTATCTTGTCGCGGAATTGATTACCCAATTCTATGGAAATTTACCTGAATAGCTCAGAACCTGTTCACGCATCACAGGCGCCAATAAGATCGTGAACAGCTTCCTACCCATGGCGTTCAACCCAGCGCAATAGACCGAAGCCAAGCGCAAGATAAAACAGAGCCGGTAGCGCCGCGGTCAAAGGCGCGGGCCACATGCTCAGCGCCCCAATATGCGAGAACAAGGTACTCAATAGCTGAAAGCTGATGCCGAGCATGAGGCCGCCTAAAACTTTGATGCCAACCCCTCCACTGCGGGTATGCAAATAAGCAAACGGCAAGGCCAAGGCAAGCATGACCCAAATCGAACTTGGATAAAAAATTTTCCGCCATAACGCAATCCGGTAGCGCTGCGCGTCCTGGCGATTTTTCTTTAAATGATGGATATAAGCAAGCAAATTCAGGATTGACATCTGATCCGGCGCAACCATTAGCACCGCCAGAATATCCGGCGTCAATTGCGAATGCATTTGATATTCAGGCATCATACTCTGTTGCGCCGAATACAGCGGCATGCGCAAGCCCCGTTCTGGGCGAGTTGGATGTCTTGTCAATCGCGTCGTGCGCACATCTGTCAAGCGCCAATCATGGGGCGCGATAAATTGGCCGTGCTGCGCAAAACGGATATCGATCAATCGAAACCGGGCATCAAACTCATAAATGCGCACATTATGAATCGTCATATCGGGCATGAGTTCGCCTACATTGATAAAACGCCTCACGGGCAGGCGGTCAGCGCCATCGTTATCCAGCGTATCCCTAACCCATATACCGGATAGAAACTTCGACGATATTGAGACATTCAATGCTTCAAGCCCCATCCGCTCGGACAATCGGGCTGCGTAGGGAACCACCGCTTCGCCGGTGAAAAAAATCATCACTGCCAGCGGCAGTCCGATTTTGGTCAATGTCCAGTATGCGCGCCGTGCGGACAAACCGGATACACGCCAAATCACGTACTCAGCATTCGAGGCGATGACCGCAAATACATAAATCGCACTGATCAACGCAGCGATAGGCATCAGCTCGTAAAAGCGCATCGGGGCCAGCAGCGCTATCCGCGCGGCTGCATAGACCACTCTGTAATGACTTTGCCCGATCCGGTTCAGCTCATTGATCAGATCAAAAAACAAAAATATGCCAGCAAACGCAAACAGGACAAAGCCAAAGACCCCGTAAATCTGGCGTGCAAAATGGCGCTCGTAGATTGGACTGTTTGGCAGTCTCATACGTCGGTTTTTTTCAAACGTCTAAACAGTGGCCGGTGGCGCGGGCGGTGCCAGAACAATAATCCGGCCAGCGCAGCGGCGAACGCGTGCAAAATGAATAAGCCAATCCCAAACGGCAGTTTTTCTTGCTCAAGCCAAGACTGCATCAAGTTAAGCAGATTGGAATAAATCAAATACACCAGCACGGCCATAACAAGATGAAAGGTGCGATTGTGGCGTGGATGATGGTAAGCGAGCGGAATCGCGAGCAGCATTAAATTGATCGCCATCAACGGCAACCCCGCGCGCCAGGCCAATTCAGCCCGATTGTCGGGCGTTGGTTTGCGCAGCAGCGCAAGGGTGCTCGTGCTCTTTATCGTGGGAAAATCAACGAAGTGTTTTGGATCAATTTGAACGCCGTAGCGCTGGAATTCCGTAATCCGGTAGTTTGCTTGACCAGGCAAGCCCTGATAACGATAGCCATTCTCAAGCACGGCAAAGCGTGCGCCATGCGGTTGCGCTTCAACATGGCCGCGATTCGCGGCGATCAGATCGACTTTCTCCGGCTCAGTATTCGCGACAAATACATGGCGCACCTGTTTTGCATCTGGCGAGATCTGTTCAATAAAAAATACGCGCCGGTTGCCCGGCGACTCGCGAAATTGGCCGGATGCAAGCAAAGCGATGTCATCGCGCTGCGCGAAGCGTTCACGCAATCGCTTGCTTTGCTGATGCGACCAGGGCCAACCCACGAAAGCGCCGAATGCAATCGCCGCAATCAACGGGAAGCTGAATAAGGCCACCGGCTTCACAAACCGCAATAGGCTCACCCCGGAGGTCATCCACATCGCCATTTCCGAATCGCGGCACCAGCGCGTGAGCACAAAAAGAATCGATGTAAACAACGCGATGATCAAAATCACCGGCAAATAGCCTAACATCGTTAGACCAATGAGCGTTAGCACATCGCGCGGATCGACCAGACCCGTCGCAGCAAAACCGACGATGCGGATCATCATTGCGGCGAGCATAATCGCAAGCAGCGCCATGGCGTTAGCGAGCGTTGTAAAAGCAAGCTCGCGTTGCAGAGAACGTTCAAAAATCATCGAAGGCAGGCCAGTTTTCAGCAACAAAAAGGAGATACTGGAGCATTTTTCAATGGGATTGCACAAGGAGCGCGCGCGTCGCTGCACCGTGCAAACCGCTGAAAATCGCGGATTTCGATAAAACCGAAGGTTTCGATAAAAATGCTCTAGGAAGAAAGAAGACGTAAATGGCGGATAATTCTGTGTGGACTTAAGCACGTCCAGCATCACTCAAACCCGAACGACTCAAGGAAAGCGCGATGGACTTTAGTATAAAAGGTTGTGACKGGCGSGGGGTAMCSCCCGCCGTTTTAAACAGTCAGGCAGACTGTATTGTGGCGGGKGKGKTTGDAGGAAAAAATCTCTCAGGCGCCGCGCAACAGCTGGATACCGCAACGCAAGGTTTGATCCGCCGGCGTATTCAAGCGGGAGACATCAGCAGTCAATGCGGAAGCGTATTGATGACCTTCGACGCGCCCGGCGTAAAAGCGGGGCGCATTCTGATCGTCCATCTAGGCGAACGCGACGCTTTTAACGCTCAAGCGTTCGCGCAAGCCACGCGCGCGGCGATGCGCGCGCTGTGCAAGCACCGCATCGCGCATGCGATTTGGACATTGGCTCAGGAAAACGTGCCTGACCGGGATGCGGATTGGACAACATACACCACGGTCCGGCTCGCGCGCGAGATGATGTACCGATTTACGCAATGTAAAAGCACGCCATCCGAAGAGTTCTTCCATATCCCGAAAAAAATCACCCTGACCGTTGACGCCGCCGCTGAAAAAAGTGTCCGGGCCGCGCTTTTACAGGGCGCAGCGCTCGCCAATGGGATGGATCTGGCGCGAAATTTGGCGAACTTGCCGGGCAATATATGCACGCCCGCGTATCTGGCCGATACCGCTAAGCAACTGGCACGCGAATTCACTTCGTTGAAAGCCGAAATTCTTGAAAGGAAACACATCGAAGCATTAAAAATGGGCGCTTTCCTAGCGGTCTCCCAAGGCTCGTCCGAACCACCCAAATTGATTGTGCTGCGTTATCAGGGCGCGTTAGCTAAACAAAAACCGATTGTTCTGGTCGGCAAAGGCATTACCTTTGATTCCGGCGGTGTTTCGCTCAAACCTGGCGAAGCGATGAACGAAATGAAATTCGATATGTGCGGCGCCGCCGCCGTGCTCGGCCTACTTCGCGCCGTTGCCGAAGCCGGTTTGAAGCTCAATGTGATAGGCGTGATTCCAAGCTGTGAAAACCTGCCTGGAGGCACAGCCTACAAGCCTGGCGATATTTTGACCAGCATGTCCGGCCAAACGATTGAGGTTTTGAATACCGATGCCGAGGGGCGTCTTATCTTGTGTGACGCGCTGACCTACGTTGAACGCTTCAAACCCGCCGCCGTGATTGATATCGCAACGCTGACCGGCGCGTGTGTGATTGCATTGGGCCATCATCATAGCGGTTTGTATACAAAGGAAAACGATCTGGCAGATGAATTGCGCGCTGCGGCGCACAAAGCGCTCGACCCCGCATGGAGAATGCCGCTGGATGAGGAATATCAAGAATTGCTGAAATCGAATTTCGCCGATATGGCCAATATCGGCGGCCGGGCGGCAGGCAGCATCACAGCCGCGTGTTTTCTGGCGCGCTTTGCGCGCGGCTATCCGTGGGCGCACCTCGACATTGCCGGCACCGCCCATAAAGATGGCAAGGAAAAAGGCGCGACCGCGCGCCCCATTCCGCTCCTGATGCAATTCCTGACTGAACGGGCAGGGTAGGGCCGTGACGGGCGGAGCAGGTCTCCATCGCGAAGCGATGGAGGCGACCCCGGAACGGCCCAAGACCGCACATTCACAGAGAAAAAAACGCTCAAGTGCGATCGGGGCCGTGACGGGCGGAGCAGTGTGTGCCCAGGGCCAGATACAGTTCGGGTTCCATACATCTAAGAATGATGTCTGTGCGCTTGCCACCTCCGCCATATCCACACGGCATAACCGGATAAACCATATAGGATAAACAGACCGAAAAGCATGCGCGGCGGATCGAATGAGACCAGCACGAATACGACAACGACCAGCAATAGCACACTAAATGGCACCCGATGCTGCACATCAAGCGCTTTACCGCTGTAAAACGGTGCGCTTGAAACCATGGTAATTCCAGCGTAAAGGGTCAACGCAAAAGCGACCCAAGGCAGCCAAGCCGCTTTAACGGAAATCCGGTTATCGATCACCAGCCAGACAAAGCCCGCCATCAATGCCGCTGCCGCGGGGCATGGCAAGCCCTGAAAGAAACGTTTATCCACTGCATGCAAATTAGAGTTGAAGCGTGCCAGCCGCAGCGCTGCACCCGCGCAGTACACGAATGCAGCGATCCACCCCCAGCGGCCCAGCCCTTTGAGGACCCATTCATACATAATGAGCGCTGGCGCGGCGCCGAAAGAGACCATATCGGCCAGACTGTCGTACTGTTCGCCGAATGCGCTCTGCGTTTTCGTCATGCGTGCGATGCGTCCGTCCATGCCATCAAGCACCATCGCAAAAAAGATGGCGATTGCCGCTGTTTCGAAGCGTGCGTTCATCGCTTGCACAATCGCATAAAAACCGCAGAAAAGCGCGGCGGTCGTCAACGCATTGGGGAGTAGATAAATACCACGCTGTCGAAAGCGCTGCGCGCGTCCGCTCCCAGCGCTATATCCACGAGGCGGTTCTCCATTCGCTGGATTTTGAGAGGTATTTGGGAAGAACGTTACGGCTGTGTGCGCGCGACGCGGTTTGAAGGAGGCCATTGCATTCTCCTCAAGAAGAAGCCAGCTCCGCCAATATGGTGGAAGTTGCCTTCACTTTGTCACCAATCGCAACGCGCGGCTGGCTGTTGGGCGGCAAATAAACGTCGACGCGCGAACCAAAGCGGATAAATCCGTAGCGTTGGCCGCGCACGAGCGTATCGCCCAAATACGCATAACACAAAATACGGCGCGCAATTAAACCCGCAACTTGCACCACCGTCACGCACTGGCCATTGTCCGTTTCAATCACCAGTGCATTGCGCTCATTAGAGCTTGAGGCTTTGTCCAGCGCCGCATTCAGAAAGGCGCCGCGGAAATATTCGGCCTTTATGATGACGCCGTCGACAGGCGCGCGCTGCGAATGCGCATTCAACACATTCATAAAGACGCTGATCATCAACGCTTCGCGCTGCGCATAGGGATCATGGCATTTGCGCACCGCAACGACCCGGCCGTCGGCAGCGCAGAGTGCGGTGTTCTGCTTTGACGGCGGCGTGCGTTTCGGATCGCGAAAAAACTGAACCATGAACAGCGTCAATAACCAAAAAGGCCAGGCCCAAGCCAAACCGGCCCAGATCTGCATCAAAAGCGCGCCTAAAAAACTGATGGCGATCAAAGCCCAGCCTTCACGGGCAATGATGGGATGGAAATCGTGCAA
The DNA here is from genome assembly GCA_001684025.1 of Candidatus Glomeribacter gigasporarum. Lineage (GTDB taxonomy): Bacteria > Pseudomonadota > Gammaproteobacteria > Burkholderiales > Burkholderiaceae > Glomeribacter > Glomeribacter gigasporarum_A. Next base: position 11,576 of record LXRJ01000017.1, read on the forward strand.
AGCCTCTCGCTGGTTCATACGTTTTGATTCGCCTCCCGTTGCGTGCCGCTATGCGGTTTGAGTACTTTGACCATCTGCGCATACAGTTTGGGGTTCGCGGCCACAATTTCACCTCGTTCTAGAAAATCGGGTTCGCCGGTGTAATTACCGGCCAAACCACCTGCTTCAACGATTAACAAACTGCCCGCCGCCATATCCCAGGAATAAATCCCTTGCTCAAAAAAACCATCCAGCCGGCCCGCGGCGACATTCGCCAAATCGAGCGCCGCCGCGCCTGAGCGACGCACACTCGCGCATTGTGCGTTTATCCGACCGTAAAGGGCCAAATATCCATTGAGATTTTTCGGGTCGTGAAATGCAAATCCAGTGCCGAGCAACGTTTCCGCCAGTTTGGCGCGACTTGACACGCGCAAACGGCGGTTGTTTAGAAATGCGCCGCTCCCGCGCGATGCCGTATAAAGATCGTTACGAGTCGGATCATAAATGACCGCCTGCGTCACAATCCCGCGCTGCGCCAGCGCAATCGACACACAATAATAGGGAAAACCGTGGATAAAATTGGTTGTTCCGTCGAGCGGATCGATGATCCATACGTGATCGGATAACTGCGCGCTACGGCCCGATTCTTCAGCGAGAATGGCGTGCTGCGGATAAGCTGCTTGCAAAATTTCTATAATCGCAGTTTCGCAAGCCTGGTCTACATTCGTCACGAAATTGTTGCGCTGCTTTTCACTGACTTGTATCCCGTCAAGGTCCAGCGAAGCGCGATTAATGATCTGCCCAGCACGGCGCGCGGCCTTGATCGCGGTATTGAGCATCGCGTGCATATCGATCCTTTGCTGCGCTTAAAAAATAAAAAATCATTTTAGCGGACTCTATCGAATGAAATCAGTATTTACCCAAACGCGCTTTGTGCTGGTTGAACCCAGCCATCCTGGCAATATCGGTGCTTGCGCGCGCGCATTGAAAACGATGGGATTTACCCGGCTCACTCTCGTCAAACCGTGCATGCCATGCGCGCACCAGCATCCAGATGCCCTTGCCATGGCGAGCGGTGCCAGAGATGTGCTAGAGCGTACCGAGATTGCCGCTTCGCTTGATGAAGCGCTCGCCAGTGCGCAGTGGTCTGTTGCATTATCGGCGCGTGCGCGCCGCTATGGAGCACCGCTTTTTACACCGCGTCAAGCCGCCGCGCAGGCGTATCTTTTGGCTTCTACGGCCGAGATTACCTTTGTGTTTGGAAACGAACGCAGCGGATTGTCCAGTCTGGATATTGAGCGCTGCCGGGCGCGCGTCTATATTCCAGCACACCCGGCCTACAGTTCGCTCAATCTGGCACAAGCCGTGCAAGTCTTGACGTATGAGTTACGTTTGGCAGAGATGGCGCGCGCTGCTCAATCCGGTGACGCGCTGGTAGAGCCGTTGCGTGACCTTGCCTCAAACGATGAAATTGAACAAATGTTTACCCATCTTGAGCAGGCACTGCTTGCACTAGATTTTTTCGATCCGGCGCAGCCGAAGAGAGTATTACCCAGATTGCGCCGTTTTTTTGCGCGCACCCAACTTGAACGCGAAGAAGTCAGCCTCGTGCGCGGAATTGCCAAAGCTATTTTAAAGAAGAGAAATCCGTTCAGTCATTGATCCATAAAAAGAAGAGGCACATCAGCATCCGAACATGAAACGCGTCTTAGTAGAGGACGCCATCCGCATTTAGCGCATTTTCCATTACAAGTTTTTCGAAACCTCATTTACGTAACTCAAAGTTGTAGATATTTAGTATGAGGTTGAATCTCAACCCAAAGCGCCTATGTCTGTTTCGATATTCGTTTTTTGGGCTTTTTCCTGGGCAGCTGACTGTTGGCATGGATTTGCTGCAAGCCCTGATAACCTGAATCGTCAGTACTTGGGTATTGGTTTGAAGATCGAAGCGAATCATCCTTGTTCAACGGCAATGACTTGCGCCGCTGCATAAATGGTGGCTGCAATGCGGCCGATATCGCGCAATTGCACAGCGCTTAGGCCTTCTTTGCGCAGAGTTTCAAAATGAGATCGAACGCAGAAATGGCATCTTCCGATAATCGACGCGGCCAACGCATACATTTCAAAGCGACGTTTGTCAATGCCGCCGTGGTTTGCATAGGCGTTCATCCGTAATTCCGCTGGTTGCTGCTTTAACTCTGCATCGCCGGTCATTTCAGGGTAGGGATACCACACATTGTTCATTCCCATCAGCGCCGCGGCGGTCAACGCGCCATTTTGCTCTTCGGTAGACAACACGCCTGCATTCTGAATTGCCTGAATAATGACGCTGCTGCGCGCAGCAAATGCTGAAGCCAGCGCAACGCCGATGGCTTCATGGCCCTCCAACGATGACCGCGCGAGCGCGCCATCGAGATTCAGGCGAATATCTTTGGCATAGTCGGGTAGTGTGTCTTTGATTGCATTCAGAAGTTCCATGGGAAAGTCCTCTCGGTTCTCAATTGGCATTCCTAAGAAATACCCTCCGCGGCCTGAAGAAAATTGATCTGGAAGAGTTTTCGCAACTGCTGATTTGTCTGTTTTCGAGCGCCTGAAAGAAAAGCTGGAAATTTGGCAATCCTTCTATAACTGGCAAAAACCTCATGGCGCTTTGAACGGTCAGATACCGGCTGAATATTCCAGCGCATTGAGCGCCGCCCATTTTTCCGCCTTCGCTACTGTTCGCTTTCTTCCGGTAAGCAGTTCGAGCCTAGATTCTTCGCTTATATTAATAAAAGGAACCCCTATTGCAGTTTAATTTTGACATCCACCCCGGCAGACAAATTCAATCTCATCAATGCATCCACTGTTTTATCAGTCGGATCGACAATATCGACCAGCCGCTGATGTGTGCGAATTTCAAGTTGATCGCGCGCCGTTTTATTCACATGCGGTGAACTCAGGATATCAAAGCGCTGAATCCGAGTGGGTAGCGGCACGGGCCCCTCAATAATCGCACCGGTGCGTTTTGCGGTATCCACAATTTCGGCCGCGGATTGATCGATCAAACGGTGGTCAAGCGCCTTTAAGCGAATCCGAATTTTCTGCTTTTGCATTATTGTCCTTTAAAGAGCGGGTAACGAACGTGTTACCAAATATGAAATGACTTTTATTTGCTTTTTGCACTCACAATCGCCTCAGCGAGGCTACGCGGCGCTTCGGCGTAATGTTTAAATTCCATCGTATAAGTGGCGCGTCCCTGAGTCAGCGAGCGCAGCGAGGTGGAATAGCCGAACATTTCAGCAAGCGGAACTTCAGCGCGCACTTGCTTACCACCGCCCGTAATATCGTCCATTCCTTGCAGAATACCGCGGCGCGATGATAAATCGCCCATCACGTTCCCCATAAACTCTTCCGGCGTTTCCACTTCAACGGCCATCATCGGCTCAAGCAGCACCGGATGTGCGCGCCGCATCCCTTCCTTAAACGCAATCGACCCAGCCATTTTAAAGGCGTTTTCGTTTGAGTCCACTTCATGATATGAACCAAAGAATAGGGTGACTTTGATATCGACCACTGGATAGCCCGCCAGCACTCCTGCTTTTAATGTCTCCTGAATGCCTTTATCCACGGCTGGAATATATTCGCGCGGCACCACCCCGCCTTTGACCTCGTCGACAAATTCATACCCTTTGCCTTGTTCTTGCGGCTCCAGTTTGAGCACCACATGACCATATTGGCCGCGTCCGCCAGACTGTTTGATGAATTTGCCTTCAACCTCTTTACACACCGAGCGAATCGTTTCTCGATACGCAACCTGCGGCTTTCCAACCGATGCTTCAACACCGAATTCGCGCTTCATCCGGTCAACCAGAATCTCGAGATGCAACTCACCCATTCCCGAGATAATGGTCTGACCTGACTCCTCATCTGTCTTTACTCGGAACGAAGGATCTTCCTGCGCCAAACGAGACAGCGCAAGGCTCATTTTCTCCTGATCGGCTTTCGTTTTAGGCTCAACCGCCTGGGAAATCACCGGCTCTGGAAACTCCATCCGTTCCAGTACGATGATATGGTTTGGATCGCACAGCGTATCACCGGTGGTGACTTCCTTCAGCCCGACCGCTGCGGCGATATCGCCAGCGTAAACTTCCTTAATTTCATCGCGCTGGTTGGCGTGCATCTGCACGATCCGCCCCAAACGTTCTTTTTTCTGTTTAACGGGGTTATAAACCGTGTCACCCGAACGGACAACGCCTGAATATGCACGGAAAAAAATCAATTGCCCGACGAAGGGGTCGGTCATGATTTTGAACGCGAGCGCAGAAAACTTCTCGTTATCCGATGCTAAACGTTCAACGAGTTCTCCATTTTCGAGCTCACCCTTGACGGGCGGAATATCAATCGGCGAAGGCAGATAATCGATCACTGCATCGAGCATCGCCTGCACGCCTTTGTTCTTGAACGCGCTACCACAGAGCATCGGCACGATTTCGCCTGCAATCGTGCGGGCGCGTAGCGCACCCTTGATTTCCTGCTCGGTCAAGGGTTCTCCGCCCAAATATTTGTCCATCAATACTTCAGAGGATTCAGCGGCGGCTTCGAGTATCTTCTCGCGCCATTCATCTGTAACGCCCGCAAGCGCAGCTGGAATATCTTGATATTTAAACTTCGTCCCTTGGCTCGCCTCATCCCAGATGATCGCGCGCATCTTCACCAGATCAATCAGGCCTTTGAAATCGTCCTCCGCGCCGATGGGGACTTGAACGGGCACCGGATTTGCTTTCAGGCGCGCGCGCATCTGTTCATAAACTTTGAAGAAATTTGCACCGGTCCGGTCCATCTTGTTGACAAACGCGAGACGCGGCACTTTATATTTATTCGCCTGCCGCCAAACCGTCTCGGACTGCGGTTGCACCCCGCCGACCGCGCAATAGACCATGCACGCGCCATCGAGCACGCGCATCGAGCGTTCAACCTCAATCGTAAAATCGACGTGCCCGGGCGTATCAATAATATTGATCCGGTGTTCAGGATAATTATTAGCCATCCCTTTCCAGAACGTGGTCGTCGCTGCGGATGTGATGGTAATGCCGCGTTCTTGTTCCTGCTCCATCCAGTCCATCGTCGCCGCGCCCTCATGCACTTCGCCGATCTTGTAATTAACGCCGGTATAAAACAGGATGCGCTCGGTCGTCGTCGTTTTTCCGGCATCGATATGTGCGCTGATGCCAATATTGCGATAACGCTGAATAGGCGTTTTACGAGCCACTTATAATCCTCTCTACTTACGCCAAGTTTAAAAACGGAAATGAGAAAATGCCTTATTCGCCTCAGCCATTCGATGCACCTCATCCCGTTTTTTCATCGCGCCGCCCCGGCCTTCAAACGCTTCCAGCAATTCGGCCGCCAGGCGCATTGCCATTGATTTTTCGCTACGTTTTTTTGCCGCTTCGCGCAACCAGCGCATGGCCAACGCCATCCGGCGCGACAGGCGCACTTCCACCGGAACCTGATAGTTCGCGCCGCCGACGCGTCGCCCCTTCACTTCAACCACCGGCTTGACGTTATTCAACGCAATGCTGAACACTTCCACCGGATCCTGATGATTTTTAATCCGGATGTGTTCAAATGCGCCATACACAATGCGTTCCGCAATGGCTTTCTTTCCGGAGAGCATGAGCACATTCATGAATTTTGCAACCTCGACATTGCCAAACTTCGGATCCGGCAATATTTCCCGCTTTGGCACTTCCCGACGACGTGGCATTCGTTCTCCTTCTGTTATTTCTTAGCGCGTTTCGCACCGTATTTGGAACGCGCCTGCTTGCGATTTTTCACACCCTGTGTATCGAGCGCGCCGCGCACCATGTGGTAACGCACACCTGGCAAATCCTTCACTCGGCCGCCCCGGAGCAACACAACCGAGTGCTCCTGCAAATTATGTCCTTCGCCGCCAATATAAGAGATGACCTCAAAACCATTTGTCAATCTCACCTTCGCCACTTTGCGCAGCGCTGAATTCGGCTTTTTAGGCGTTGTCGTGTAGACTCGCGTGCAGACTCCCCTTCTTTGGGGACTATTTTCCAACGCTGGGCTTTTGCTTTTTAAGGGCGTACGCATGCGCCCTTTGCGGACCAACTGATTGATGGTTGGCATTTAGCTATCCTGAAAAACTTGCCTAAAAATAAAACCGCCTATGTTAATTCCGAAAATAAACGCTGGTCAATAGTTTATTGATACACGCTTCACAAAATCGGAGAGAAAAGCCGGGCGACGTGCATCATGATGCGCCGCCACGCGGGCGCGCCGCTGAACTCGGTTAACTCGACTGCCGTCGCGTGCATAAAATCTGCCTTCAGCATGGCGGCCACTTCAGAGGCAAAGGCCTTATTGCGCGTGAGCACCATCAGCTCGAAATTCAACCTGAATGAACGGTTGTCAAGATTCGCGCTACCGACTGCAGCCGCGCTATCGTCAATCAGCACGACCTTTTGATGCATAAAGCCGGACTGGTATCGAAACACTCGAATGCCGACGCGGATTGCATCGTGGGCATACAAGGTAGAGGCTTGGAACACGACATATCGATCACGTTGAGCAGGCAACAAAATGCGGACTTCAATACCGCGCATGATCGCAAGTCGCAACGCCGCAAATACGGCTTCGTCCGGCACGAAATACGGGCTGGCAATCCAAATACGCCAGCGCGCAGCGTGGATCATCTGAACAAAAAACAGCGAACACGTTTCCTGAATATCCGCCGGGCCGCTCGCGATCACCAAACACTCCATGCCGGCGCCCTGCTGCCGCAGGTGAGGCGAATTGCGCCTCACCTGCGGCAAGCGCCGAGTCGCCCAGTACCAATCTTCAATGAAAGCACATTGAATATCGATCACCGCCGGGCCTTTCACTTCGATCTGAGTATCGCGCCATGGCGATAACAGCGGCTTTGCGCCCAAATACTCATCTCCAACGTTATGGCCGCCCACGAAGGCGACTTCGCCATCGACGATCACAATCTTGCGATGGTTACGGAAATTGAGCTGGAAACGGTTAATGAAGCGGCGCGTTGCGAACTCGTGCGCTTTAACGCCCCCCGCGCGCAACGCTTCAATATAATGGCGCGGCAGATCATAGCTACCGATCCCATCGTATAAAAAATAGACGCGAATACCCCGCGACGCCCGTTCAAGCAGCGCATCCTTGAGCTTCCGTCCCAAACCGTCATCACGCACGACAAAAAATTGCACAATGATATATTCCGTCGCGCGCGCAATCGCCTCAAAAATCGCTCCAAACGTCCTCTCACCGTTGATCAATACACGCACTTGATTCCCGTGCGTAAAAGGCGTGCCGGCCAACGCTGACAAAGCGCGGCTCACTGGCCCGTCGAGTGCATCGAAACGCGTGTCGGCGGAATGGCGCGTTGTGCCTAATCGAATATGGCTGGTGCGCAGCCAGGCGCGCCGGTGCATTTTTTGCTGAGCAAAGCGTCGCCGATCTACATAATCGACGAATCGGCTACTCCCCAAGAAAAGATAGGGAATCAGCGTTAAATAGGGAATCGCGACCAGAGAGACTGCCCAAGCAATTGCCCCTTGGGAAGTGCGCGCAGTGCGAATGGCATGAAAGGCGGCGATGAATCCCAGCGCATGCGCAAGGGCGATAAAAGTACCAAGCCGTAATACGTTAAACGGCATCGTAATCATCAAGAACTCAGGTTCTTCGCCCGCAACAACGCAACACAATCATCACCTGCAATAACATCTTCAACTCGGTAGCTCACACAATACATTGCATACGGTTAGGAACGGCGGCATATCAGGGGCAATGTTCATAGCTTCTAAGTAAGTCATTAATGGCCGTTTTTGCACGCGTTTTTGCATCGATCTTCTTGACAATCACCGCCGCATACAGGCTATAGCGACCATCCGCTGATGGAAGACTGCCTGGGACAATCACCGAACCCGGGGGTACATTGCCGGTTAAAATGTCTCCACTGGCACGGTCGAAAATTTTGGTGCTCTGACTCAGAAATACGCCGGTCGAAAGAACTGAGTTTTCGCCGACGATCACCCCTTCAAGAACGGCTGAGCATGCGCCGACAAAGCAGTTATCTTCGATAATAACGGGATTGGCTTGCACCGGCTCGAGCACGCCGCCAATGACCGCATTGCTCGATATGTGCACGTTTTTGCCGATTTGCGCGCACGACCCGACCGTCGCCCAGGAATCGATCATGGTATTTTCATCGATATATGCGCCCACATTGATGAAGGACGGCATTAGAACAACCCGCCTGGCAATGAATGCGCCGCGCCGTGCAATCGCGGGCGGCGCGACGCGAAAACCGCCCGCGGCAAAATCGCCAGCCGTGTAATGCGCGAATTTGCTTGCGATCTTGTCATAAAAAGAGGTATATCCGCCCGCCTCCATCCGCGCATTCTCTTCAACTACAAACGAGAGCAGAATCGCTTTTTTCACCCACTGGTGCACAACCCATCCCCCCGCCAGCGCTTCTTGATCGGATGTATCCGAAGTTTTTGATGCAACACGCAATGCGCCGCCGTCGAGTTGATCCAATACCGTCTTAATCGCTATGCGAAACTCAGCACTCGCAGTGTGCGGCGAAAGGTCGGCGCGCCGCGTCCAAGCGCGCTCAATCAGGGTTTGTAATTGTTTAGTCATATCGAACGGGTGAACAGGTTCTAAGCGCCGCATATTTAAACCCAGTCAACCACAAAGCGCCAAAATAAAGCGCAGCGGTCGAGACCAAGCTCGCTGCAAGCAGCATCATTCGAATCAACGGCGTTTGACCGAGCGCAACCCAATCAACATATCGCCGGAATCCAAACAGCGCCGCCGTCAGCAAGCCGCAGGCGGGGACAAGCTGGATCAAAAATTTTGTCCAGCCCGGCGCAGGCCGATAAATGCCTTTTTTACATAAACAGATCAACAATAGCAGCGCATTGATGGATGCGCCAATACCAATCGATAATGAGAGTCCCGCATGGGCAAGATAGGGGACAGAGAACAGATTACATACCTGTGTGATGCCCAATACGAGCAATGCGATCTGGACAGGCGTTTTAATATCTTGTTTGGCGTAAAAGCCGGGCGCGAGAATCTTGATCAAAATCAGGCCAACCAGTCCTACCCCATACGCTGCGAGCGCGCGGCTGACCATCGCTACATCCAGTGCGTCAAAGCGGCCATAGTGATAGAGCGCTGCAACCAGCGGTTCAGCATAGATGAGCAGTGCAATAGCGCTTGGCGTTGCCAATAAAACTGTCAGCCTCAAACCCCAGTCGAGTAAAGCCGAATATTCCGCCGGATCGGTCATTGCATGCGCTTTAGCCAGATTCGGCAACAAAATCGTACCGAGCGCAACGCCTAATAAAGCGCTGGGAAACTCCATCAGCCGATCCGCGTATGAAAGCCATGTCACGCTCCCTGGCGCCAGCCTCGACGCAATATTTGTATTAATGATCAGGCTCAACTGTGCAACCGATACCGCAAATGTCGCGGGCGCCATTTTCATCAAAATGCGTTTGACGCCGCGATGCGCCAGTGCTCTTAATGGATTCATCCCAATTTTAGGCAGCATCTGCATCCGCGCGAGCGCCGGTAATTGAATCGCAAGTTGCAAAATTCCGCCGGCAATCACTGCACATGCAAGCGCGTAAATCGGCATCTGCAAATGCGGCGCAATCCATAATGATGCGACGATAAAACTAAGGTTCAGCAACACTGGCGCGCTCGCAGGCAATGAAAAATGCTGATATGTATTCAGCACGCCTGACGCCAGCGCAGTCAGTGAAATCAGCGCAATATAGGGGAATATTATGCGCGTCATCCAGACCGCGGCGGAAAACGCAGCGGTGTCTTGCTTAAGGCCGGTCGCTACGGTGAGGACGATCCATGCTGCGCCCGCAACACCTGCGATGGAGAGCAACACAAGCGCCCATGTCAATACCGTTGCCGTTGCATCGATCAATGTTTTAGTTGCATTTCGACCATACTGGTTTTTAAATTCAGCCAGCACCGGAACAAAAGCCTGTGAAAACGCCCCTTCCGCGCACAGGCGGCGCAGTAAATTCGGGATTCGGAATGCAACGTTGAACGCGTCGGTATATAGATTCGCGCCAAAGGCGCGCGCAATCAGCGTCTCTCGTATTAAGCCGGTGATGCGTGAGAGCAGCGTAAAACCGCTGACGGTCAACAAAGCGCCGAATAGATCAAGGCGGGGACGCATGTATTTTCCCGCGGGCCTCTCGTCAATTTTATTTTGAACCGCCTAATAGGCCAGCCTTACCCTTCAAATAAGCGCTATTCGGAAAAGTGGCTTGCAACACACGTTTGGCATCATGGGCGAGCTGCGTATCTCCAAGCGCCTGATAAGACAAAATTAAGAGTCGTAATGCCTCTTCAGTGGCGGGCGCATTCTGAAATTGCTCAAGCGCTGCCTGGGCGCGGTTCGCCGCCGCGATATAAGCGCCACGCCGGTAATAATAATCGGCGACATGCACTTCATGCGCAGCCAGCATATTGACGAGATAGCGCATTCGTTGAGCGGCGTCCGCTGCATATGGGCTGTTGGGATAATGTTCCACGACGATCTTAAACGCCTGGTAAGCATCGCGTTCAGCTTGCGGATCGCGTTCACTGATATCTTGCTTACCCAACCGATCGAGCAAGCCAAGCTCATCGTTGAAATTGATCAATCCTTTTAAATAAAACACATAATCTAGCCTTGGGTGGGCCGGATATTGCTGGATAAAACGATGAATCAATTGCAGTGCAGCCGTATTCTGCTTGTCTTTCCAGTAACAATAAGCCGCATTCAGTTGGGCTTGCTGGGCATAGCGATCCGATGTGGCGCGGCCCTCAAACGCTCCAAAATATTTCGCGCACAGCCCCCAATCATGCTCAGAAAGCGCTTCCTGCGCATGTCCGTATAATTTCTGATTTGACCAGGTTGCCGCTTCTTTTAGTTTGTCTGAAAGAATACTGCACCCTGAGATCGTAATCGCAGCCACTGCCAACGCTATCTTTCTGAGGGTATGTCGTAACACTTGCGTATCCTGATATATAAGATGACCTACTTTGATACGGATGATTATAGTCGAAGCGCGCGCGCTCACGCGCTCGCGCCGCGGATCGCCCAGATTCCCGATACATTGGCGGGCGAGCGTTTAGATAAAGTGCTTGCGCGCCTGTTCCCCGATTATTCTCGCAACTGCCTGCAAAATTTGATTGAAGCCGGACGCGTGCAAATTAACGGTGCCCCGGCCCGCTTGCGTCAGCCTGCGCCTGAGGCGGCAAGGGTCGTCATCTATCCAGAATTGTCCCCAGACGCACGCACTTTCGCTGCCGAACCCGTGCCATTGGACATTATTTATGAAGACGAAGCACTTGCCATTATCAACAAAGCTGCCGGGTATGTCGTGCATCCGGCAGCGGGCAACTGGAGCGGTACGATACTGAACGGATTACTACACCATTATGGTCAAGCCGCTGCGGGGATCCCGCGCGCGGGCATTGTGCATCGATTGGACAAAGAGACTTCAGGCGTGATGGTCGTTGCGCGAACGCTGGCTGCCTATACGCATTTGATCCGTCAACTTCAGGCGCGTACTATGAAGCGCCGCTATTTGGCCTTCGTGCTTGGGATTCTTGCGCGGCGTGAAGGCGCCATCGATGCGCCCCTTGGACGTCATCCGCGCAACCGTATCCGGCGCGCGGTGATCACCGGCGCGGCGGGTAAGCCCGCGCGCACCCATTACCGGGTGCTTGCAACGGCGCGCCACATGGGCCAATCCGTCGCCGCTGTGCAGTGCGATTTGGAAACTGGACGCACGCATCAGATTCGCGTGCACTTTGCGCATCTCGGCCACCCGCTGATTGGCGATCCAAACTATGGAAACGCACCGTCCCGGCGTTGCGCTGTATCCCTTACGCGCCAAGCGTTGCATGCAGCGCGGCTCGAACTTTCTCATCCGCTTACTGGCCAGCAGTGTTTTTGGTCAGCGCCGCTTCCTGCGGATATGGCAATGCTTGTGCAAACGCTTGGATTTTCGCTTGCAGCGCTGCAGTTTTCTAACAACGCTTCGGAAATAAGGCAAGGCGCCTGATGGTTTTTGATGAATCGTTATTGTCGCCGCTCTCAGCAGCGGATGTCATCATTCCGAACTGGCCGCGTATACCGTGTGTGCGCGCCGTCTTCACAACCCGCGTGGGCGGCGTCAGCGCGCCGCCTTATGGACAATGGCGCAATGGTCAAGCATTACCTGGCGGTCTAAACCTCGCTTTTCACACCGGCGACGATCCACAGTGCGTGACCGAGAATCGCGCGCGGTTGGCCGCTTTCACGGGCGCGCGTCCTGCGTGGCTTAAACAAATCCATCATACCCAAGTGATCCGTGCAGAGACCGTACTTGATCAAGACGGCGCGCTTTATGCAGATGCGACTGTGGCCACTCAGCCGAACCTTGCATGCGTTGTCACCAGCGCCGATTGTCTAGCCGTATTGATCTGCGATACCGCAGGCCGCGCCGTCGGCGCAGCGCATGCGGGATGGCGGGGCTTATCGGCTGGCGTGCTTGAACATACAGCCACTGAAGTTGCTACCGCCGCGGGCGCAGGCAGTACATTGACTGCCTTCCTTGGGCCTGCTATTGGGCCGCGCGCATTTGAAGTAGGCGATGATGTCCGCGATGCATTCATGGATTCAGCGCAACCGGACGAATATCATGTCACTGCCGCCGCATTTCATCCTTACGCTGCTGCGCCCGGAAAATATCGGGCTAATCTCTATGCTCTGGCGCGCGTGCGGCTTGCGCGCGCAGGCATTACACGTATTAGCAACGGCGCATGGTGCACCTTTTCGGAGCCAGAGCGCTTTTATTCGTATCGGCGCGACCATCCAAAAAACGGCAACCAAGCGGCGATGATCTGGTTAACGGATAATGTGGACCCGGAAAAATGACGAGCGTGTGCCCTACCGATAGTTTTGCTAAGATTCGCTGCTTTCAAGCTTCAACAAGAAAAACAACCTGCCAAACTGCAAACGCTTCAACAGAACAGAACGCATGATTAAAAGCGGAATTGTCAGAGGGAAACAAAGGGACTGCTGAAAGGATTGCAAAGGCGA
>LXRJ01000441.1 GCA_001684025.1 Candidatus Glomeribacter gigasporarum
AAAATTTGGCAACAATTTGATAATTGATAAATATAGATGAAAAAAGTCAGTCTGGCATAATAATAGTTAGCATGATGTTAGTTAGTCAAAGGATTGATTAACTTTATACAAGTTTCTGAATAATATTTTAAATATTGAGATGATAGTTAGATAATAATAGATGAATGGTTAGCATGATGATAGTTAGATAGATATAAAACTATTAATTAACTCTATGTTAGTTTCTGAAGATAGACGATTATAAAAMAATAATTTAATAAAGTAGTCGAATGTTTAAAAGCACCAAATTTTATATRATTGGTTATAAGTYGATTATGATATTWTGCTATAAGTYGATTACTATATTNAATTTTTTTTTCAGTCATTTGACAATTACAAGTTCTAAAGTAATCATAATATAAACTCTGTATGATTAGTTATTTTAAAGCTTGCAATTATCAAATGATTGATTACTTTGGAACTTGTAATTATTAAATGACTCTCTTACTATATTAAATTTTTTTTTTTTAATGTGATTAGAATTTAAAAAATTTTTATAAATATAACCAAATCGAACACTTTTTTTTCAAATTTCTCTTTTTAAAGTTTTTTTTCTTCATTAGATTGTTTTTCAAAAAAAAATTATTTTTAACTA
>LXRJ01000442.1 GCA_001684025.1 Candidatus Glomeribacter gigasporarum
GTTTTTTCCACAATTCAATACGCTCTTCAAATCGCCTCTTGCCGGGCAGACTTTTAGAATTGATACCCGCTGGCTTCCGAACGGATTGCTTGAAACGATATTCTTCCCTTATATATTTACATTGAACCCGCAGCACGTAGGGGAAGGGCTAATGCAGCAGTTTGTCTGGCCTGTTCTGTATACACTATTCTGGTTACGAGCCATCCTCGGATTAAGTCAAAAACTATGGCGAAAAGCTCCGATTGAACCATTCACTCCCAAAGCACATTTTCTGATTACGTTCATTGCCGTAGCCTATGCGGTTTGGATGTTGGTGTTCAGTATCTACCGCTATACAGCGCCTCTCGAATTATTAGCGCCGCTTGCAATATGGATATTAGCGTGTAATTTATTTCCATATAGAAGGTTGATTGTTCTTTTTATAGTTTTTTTAACTCTATTTGCATTATTGAAAAATATAAACAGCGGTGTATTCGCTCAACGGGGTAAGTGGCAGCAAACGACTTTCGAGGTCGATCTTCCCGCAATACGCTCCCCCAGCACAACAACCCTATTTTATGTGGGTAAAGAGCCTTATGCCTGGATAACTCCTTTTTTTCCAAAAGAAATCGCATTCATATCACTGATGACAAAT
>LXRJ01000481.1 GCA_001684025.1 Candidatus Glomeribacter gigasporarum
TTTTTCTAGTTCGTCAACAAATTTAAGCGTATCGAATGCGGCGAGTGCCATAACTCAGTTCTCCTTGCCCCGAATTCTATCACGGCAGCTATTGACTTCCTCCGAAAGGGCGGCGTATATTGCTTATCAGGTGCTGAAAACACCTCTAAGAGCGGTAAAGTCGCCCCGTCAGTTTGCGGCTTTTATTTCGCCCATTGGTTTTGCTTCTATGGGCGGGCGTGCGGCTAATACAAGACCCGAAAGGGAAATACGCCCGCCGTCTCTTAGCGGTTTTCAGCGCCTGCCCGCCCCTGCTGAAAACAGGGAATTAAGTCTCGCTAAGAGGAGCAAAGCCATGTCAAAAGTTAAAAGCACATCTGCGCTTATTCCCTTTCAATTTGAAGACCACGAAATCCGCGCTCTGTTGATTGATGATCAACCGTGGTTTATTGCAGCGGATGTTTGTGGCGCACTCGACATTTCAAATGCAACACAAGCGATTCAACGTCTTGATGACGATGAACGGGCTATGTTTAACATAGGCCGTCAAGGCGATACCAACATCATCAACGACTC
>LXRJ01000490.1 GCA_001684025.1 Candidatus Glomeribacter gigasporarum
GTCTGTTGCCGCTATCAAAGCGACGCAGAACGCATCAAACGCGCGCTGGTCAACCGATTGGCGAAGTACAATCTCCGCCTAAACGAAGACAAGACGCGATGCGTGCCGTTCTCGAAACGGCAAAGTATTCTTCCGAGGAAGCGGAATACGTTCGATTTTCTTGGCTTTACTTTCTACTGGGGGCGCTCAATCCGAGGCGCGGTCATACCGAAAATTAAAACAAGCAAGCAAAGGCTGCGCAGCAAACTAAGAGCGCTTACCGAGTGGATTAAGGAAGCCAGGAATCGAATGACGCTCAAGCAAGTGTGGGGATTGTTTTGTGCCAAACTGAGAGGACATTTTCAATATTACGGAGTGTCTTTCAACGCTGAAGGCATCAGACAATTCCTCTACGAAGCCAAGCGGATAGTGTTTCATTGGCTGAATCGACGCAGCCAGCGGCGGTCATTTAGTTGGGACAAGTTTCTGCTATTTATAGCCAGGCATCCGTTACCACCCATGAAAATCCAGCATAAGCTTTTCTAAGTCCAGAAGGCCGCGT
>LXRJ01000524.1 GCA_001684025.1 Candidatus Glomeribacter gigasporarum
GCGCATGCGAGCATAAAAGTATTTATCTTATGATTAATGGTTTTCTTAATTTTGAACGCACTATAAAGCTCCCAATTCCAGACAAAGAGAACAGAAAAATAATTGCGATATTTACTTATAGCGAAGATATCACTTATCAGCTTGGATTATACAAACTTTTTCAACTTTATCAAGAATTTTATCCAAAGAAACAATCCATTGAAATATTTTTAAAATTTTTAAAAATATATGATTACTTTAATCCTATTACTCTTCCAACATTAAAAGAAATCCATATTTTATGCGCAATGCGCGAAGATGACTCAATTAAATTTTCTGCTCGTATTACTGACATATCCACTGCAACAGCAGCGAACTATATTTCCAACTTGAGAGATAAATTATTAAAACCTCATTACTTGCATGAGATCATCATCAAGCTCCGTTCTGTTTAGCGACAATTAGATTTGCCGGTAGCGACAATTAAAATTGCCGATTTTGAGTGCGG
>LXRJ01000552.1 GCA_001684025.1 Candidatus Glomeribacter gigasporarum
TGTCCACAACGTCGGCAAAAAACAATTCGCCCGTTCGACGCTCCTGAAACGGATCAACGCCGGCGAGGGCGCGCGCGCATGCAGCGAACTCTCGCGTTGGATTTACGGCCGGGACAGAGCGAACCCCCGCATCAAACGGATTCGGGCCGGCTTGATCAAACGCCGCCGCATTGAGCGGCAGTTGTGCGAAGCGCAACCCTAGAAGCCATTTCAAAAAGCAAAGGCCCCGCACTGTTTGCCGCAGTCGGGGCCTTTTTGTTTCAACCCTCTGAAACCGGCAGAAGGAAAAACATCCTTGAAGTATAACAAAAGCACACTGCGCATGACACTTAAAAGCATCCAATTGGAAGGCTGGTTAAGTCCGTGGCTCCGGCTTTGTATCGGCGTCACCCTTTTGTTTGGTGGACTTTCCATGTTCGCATTAGCCATTGTTCCACTCGTTAAGGTAATC
>LXRJ01000681.1 GCA_001684025.1 Candidatus Glomeribacter gigasporarum
CATGAGACTGACGCTGCCTTGCAGGACATACAAAGCCATATGCTGAGGCGCGCTGGAAAGGTGCTCYAGTTGAAAGATGATGGGGATGTACCCGTCCTTGCCGTCGATKTTGCACTTGTACACGATATCGCCGTGCATTTCTCTCAGTTCCGACATGCCTAGGCTTTTATCTGTGAGATAGAGGGTATTCAGGTCAAGCCGCCGATAAATCTCAGCCGGCAAATAGGATTTCAGAAAATCAACGGCAATTTGCCGCTCTTTTAACGAGGCTTTAAAAAACTTGTCGTGCGGTTGATGGGTCAGGGTCATCGTGTTCGTGTTTGAATGCGTGGAAACATTGGCTGTAAAGCATCCG
>LXRJ01000248.1 GCA_001684025.1 Candidatus Glomeribacter gigasporarum
CACAGTGGAATCGGATCAAAGACTAATTGCCGGGGAGCGCAGACAAAGAGGCGTGCGTGCTCGAGACTAGCGCAACTGCACAGCTGGCTCTCTCAAACGCTTGAGCACATCTCGCAGAAATCGGCGCGCGCCCACAGTATTCGCTATGCCTTGACCCGATGGGAGGCGCTGACCCGCTATCGAGATCACGGCTCGCTTGAGATGGACAATCACGCTGCTGAACGCGCTCTGCGTACCGTGGCACTGGGCCGAAATTATGCTCAGTCCACAATTATGTGGAGCAAGGGGTGTTGAACGGCATGGTATGCGACTGTGCGCACCGGTAGCTTGACATAATTTCAGAGGCTTTCGAGAAATGTGAGCAGTGCGTCGGTAGGCCGATAGCGTGATCTGCGTATAGGGGGCAGCTGAATCGTGGCCAGTGCGCGCTCCTTCATCGCTAGGTTAGCTTCCACTAATTATGGGTGGTAATCGGGCTTTGATGGCCTAGCCAAAGGGCAATCACCGCCAGCTTGCAGGAGGTGCATAGCTGGGGTGTGGCGCAGCATGTGGGGCGAGACAGCGTGCCCTTTCAACTGAGGACATTGACTTGTCGCTGATGCGAGCGTCAGCCGTTCGGCGACATTCGAGCGCGTCATGGGCTGGCCGTGGCGATTGGGAACGAGTGCCTGCTCTGGGCGCAGCGACTGGTGTTTCACCCAGTCGCGAATCTGTGCGGCTGTCTCCTTCCATAACGGCACGGTTCGCTGCTTGCGTCCCTTGCCGTGTATCCGGACACAGGCTGGAGCGCTGAGCGTGACATCGGTGACACAAATCCCGATCAGCTCGGATACGCGAGCACCGGTGTTATACAGAATGGCCAGCATGAGCCGATCGCGCTGGCCGTACCAGGTTGCGACATCGGGGGCGTTCAACAGAAATCGGACCTCATCACGAGACAGAAAGCCGAGAAGCGGCTTCTCATACCGTTTGGCCGGGATAGCCAGAATCTGCTGGGCCAAGTGCAAAGCCGGCGGGCACGCCAGCGCGACATAGTGCGCGAAGGCATGGACTGCAGCTAACCGAGCGTTGCGACTGCGGATGCTGTTGTGACGCTCGGACTCGAGGTAATCGAGGAAGCCGAGAATCAGGGGTGCGTCGACTTCACCCAGTGACATGGCCGCTGGAGATTTGCCTAATGCGCGCCCAGTATAGGCCAGCAGCAGCCGGAAGATATCTCGGTAGGCAGCGACTGTCCTTGGGCTGGCGTTCTGTTGCTGAATCAGCCGCTCGGCAAAGAATTTCTGTACCAAAGAAGTGAATGTGGATGGACTCGATAGCAAAGTGTTCATATCATTTTTCCTTGAGTGAAGCTTTGGAAGCGTTCGGCGGCGATGGCCATCAATTCAGGGATTCCGGTGAGATACCAATAAGTATCGCTAACTCTGACATGCCCGACATAGGTTGACAGCGCCCGCACACTCTGGTCGGGCTGACTTCCCTGTTGATAAGTGTGCAGCATGCGGCGCACGATGAAGGTATGGCGCAGGTCGTGCAGCCGATGGTTCAGATGATCGCCGCGGGGTTGCTGTCAACGACAACTGAAAACTGACCCACTTTCCCCTTGAATCGATAAATGAAAACTGACCCACCTG
>LXRJ01000250.1 GCA_001684025.1 Candidatus Glomeribacter gigasporarum
AAGCCACTGCGCTTTGCCGAACCGATCATGCAGCAACTGGGCCTGGCGGAGCGCTCGGCGCTGCTGATCTGCCCGGACCATGTAAAGAACAGCAAGCCGGACCCTCAACCTGGCCGGCAAGAAGGTACTGGATGTGGGTTGCGGCGGCGGGATTCTCAGCGAATCCATGGCCCAGCGCGGCGCCACCGTGATGGGTATCGACATGGGAGAAGCGCCATTGGCCGTGGCCCAGTTGCATCAGCTGGAATCCGGCGTGAGCGTAGAATACCGCCAAATCACCGCCGAAGAGCTGGCCGAAGAGATGCCCGGGCAGTTCGACGTAGTCACCTGCCTGGAAATGCTCGAGCACGTGCCGGACCCATCCTCGGTGATCCGTGCCTGCTTCCGCATGGTCAAGCCCGGCGGCCAGGTGTTCTTCTCCACCATCAACCGCAATCCGAAGGCCTACCTGTTCGCGATCATCGGTGCCGAATACATCATGAAGCTGCTGCCTCGCGGCACCCATGACTTCAAGAAATTCATCCGCCCTTCCGAGCTGGGCGCCTGGAGCCGCCAGGCCGGGCTGACCGTCAAGGACATCATCGGCCTGACCTACAACCCGCTGACCAAGCACTACAAGCTGGCCAGCGACGTTGACGTCAACTACATGATCCAGACCCTGCGCGAGGAGTAAGCCTGTGAAGTTGCGAGCGGTTCTTTTCGACATGGACGGTACCCTGCTGGACACCGCGCCGGACTTTATCGCCATCTGCCAGGCCATGCGGGCTGACCGCGGCCTGGCGCCGATGAACGACCAGCACATCCGCGATGAAATCTCCGGCGGCGCCCGGGCGATGGTCGCCGTGACCTTTTCCATGGACCCCGAATCCCCAGGCTTTGAAGAGCTGCGCCAAGAATTCCTGGAGCGTTACCTCAAGGGCTGCGCGATTCACAGCAAGCTGTTCGAAGGCATGGAAGAGCTGCTGGTGGATATCGAGAAATCCAAGCTGATCTGGGGCGTGGTCACCAACAAGCCACTGCGCTTTGCCGAACCGATCATGCAGCAACTGGGCCTGGCGGAGCGCTCGGCGCTGCTGATCTGCCCGGACCATGTAAAGAACAGCAAGCCGGACCCTCAACCTGGCCGGCAAGAAGGTACTGGATGTGGGTTGCGGCGGCGGGATTCTCAGCGAATCCATGGCCCAGCGCGGCGCCACCGTGATGGGTATCGACATGGGAGAAGCGCCATTGGCCGTGGCCCAGTTGCATCAGCTGGAATCCGGCGTGAGCGTAGAATACCGCCAAATCACCGCCGAAGAGCTGGCCGAAGAGATGCCCGGGCAGTTCGACGTAGTCACCTGCCTGGAAATGCTCGAGCACGTGCCGGACCCATCCTCGGTGATCCGTGCCTGCTTCCGCATGGTCAAGCCCGGCGGCCAGGTGTTCTTCTCCACCATCAACCGCAATCCGAAGGCCTACCTGTTCGCGATCATCGGTGCCGAATACATCATGAAGCTGCTGCCTCGCGGCACCCATGACTTCAAGAAATTCATCCGCCCTTCCGAGCTGGGCGCCTGGAGCCGCCAGGCCGGGCTGACCGTCAAGGACATCATCGGCCTGACCTACAACCCGCTGACC